>JAGGWF010000146.1 GCA_021157685.1 Planctomycetota bacterium
AGAATCTCTTACATATCCAAAAACGCCGCCGATACAGAAACCTGTACCGACGGCGCATCTTACCATATTCCGAAAATCTGTCAAACCGTTATCTCTGCGACGACACCCCAAGAAACTTGTCTAAATAAACAGATTCACGCCCGCTGCTTCGGCTTTGTTTAGGTAAGCCGCAACACCGCCTTCCTCGACACCATCAATGAGTTCTTCTTTCTTAATGCCCATCAGATCCATCGACATCGTACACACCACTAACCGCACATTGTTTTTCTTGGCGGACTCGATCAGCTCGGCCAGCGATGCGACATTTTTCTTTTTCATAATATCCTGCATCATCATCGTTCCGATCCCAGCCATATTCATCTTCGACAGTTTGGTCTTGGCTGCACCACGCGGCATCATAAATCCAAACATCTTTTCGATCAGGTTTTTCTGTACCAGCACGCTTTCGGGCCGACGCAGGAGGTTCAGCCCCCAGAAGGTAAAGAACATCGTCACCTCACTGCCCATCGCCGCGGCCCCGTTGGCGATAATAAACGCCGCCATCGCCTTATCAAAATCACCGCTAAAGGCCACGATGGTTTTCTTTTTGGCGTTGCCGCCGTGAACAATCGCTCCCGTACCGGAACCCTTGACGATCAGCGCGTGGTACTTTCCGCCGGATGCGCTCTGTTCCTTTAACCGGTTGCCGGTACTGTCGCACCAACCAGCGACATCCGCGGCAAATCCGGCATCGGTGGTCGAAATACGCACCGCCTGACCGGGTTGGATCGCATCAACGGCTTCCTTGAGCTTCATAATCGGTCCCGGACACTGCAAGCCGCAGGCATTAACTTCGGTCACAATTTCCAATGCTTTCGGCTTGGGCTTCGCGTCAACCTGGCCGGTGTCGTTGGTCATCTCTTTCTGGAACGCTTCAACCTCGGCACAAACATCGCCAACGGCACAATAGGTCTTGTAGCCACCGGTTAAATTGCGGCAGGTAAATCCGTTTTGCGACAGTATCCGGCACGCCAGATACCCCCGCAGACCCACCTGGCAAAAAACCAGAATCTCTTTATCTTTCGGCAACTCATCCAATTGGCCACGCAGGTCATCAACGGGAATGTTCACCGCACCCGGAATCGTCCCGGCCTCCACCTCGCCAGCCATTCGCACATCCAGCAAAAACTGATTGTCCGCCGGATTGAGTGCATCTTCGACATGGCAGATCGCCGCGTCGCCGCTGAGCATATTGGCCGCGACAAATCCAGCGTAATTCACCGGGTCCTTGGCCGAACCAAACGGCGGCGCGTAACACAGTTCCATTTCCTGAAGATCATACACCGTCAGCCCGGATCGCATCGCGACCGCGAGAATATCGATGCGTTTATCCACACCTTCGGTCCCAACGGCCTGCGCACCGAGAATCTTAGCGGTTTTCGGGTCGAATAGCAGCTTTAAGCTCATCTGCACCGCACCGGGATAGTACCCGGCGTGGTTGGCCGGATGCACGAAAACCTTTTCATAATTCAAGCCCGCGCGTTTAAGCCCCTTTTCGTTCATCCCGGTTGTAGCGACGGCCAGATTGAACACCTTGCAGATCGCTGTGCCCTGTGTACTGTGATAGGCACTGTCCTTGCCGCAGATGTTGTCGGCGATAATACGACCCTGTCGGTTCGCCGGTCCGGCCAGCGGGATCAATGCCCCAAAGCCGCTGACAAAATCGGTTACTTCCACCGCATCGCCCGCGGCGTAAATCGATTCGTCGCTGGTCAGCATCCGTTCGTTGACGGCAATACCGCCGCGCTCGCCGAGTGTCAGTCCGGCTTCTTTAGCCAGATGCACTTCCGGGCGAACACCAATGGCCATAATCACCATCTGGACAGAAAGCGGATGGCCGTCGCTAAGGTAAACCGTCAGGCCGTCATCGCTTTCGGCGATCTTTGTAACGCTATTATTTAAACGCAAATCCACACCGTGCAGTTTCAGCTCCTGATGCAGCGGCGCCGCCATCTCCGGGTCCACCGTCCCCATCACCTGCGGGGCCAGTTCCACCAGCGAAACTTTCACACCCCGCTCAATCAGTGCCTCGGCCATCTCCAATCCGATATAGCCGCCGCCGACAACGACCGCACTCTTGACGGTTCCGTCATCAACGCCTTTCTTGATCGCATCCATATCGGGGATGTTCCGTAGCGTGAAAACACCAGCCGAATCCGCACCCGGTATCGGCGGACAAATCGGCTCGGCGCCGGGAGCAAGGACGAGCGTGTCATACGACTCCGTCGAATCCTCACCGGTTTGCAGATTGCGAACCTGAACCGTCTTGGTCTGTCGGTCGATGCTCACAACTTCGGTCTGCGTGCGCACATCAATGCCGAATCGCCCATGCATCTTCTCCGGCGTCTGCACCAGCAAACGGTCCCGCTCGGTAATCACATTGCCGATATGATACGGCAAACCACAATTGGCAAACGAAATATACTCGCCGCGTTCAAACATGACGATTTCAACACCCTCATCCAGCCGCCGCAACCGCGCCGCCGCAGAGGCCCCCCCGGCCACTCCGCCGACGATTAACACACGCTTTTTTGATGCCATCAAACTCTCCAATAATTTCTGGGTTCCCATCCCTGCGCTTGGCGCTCCGGGCTTGTTCTTTTCGATATTCTTAAATCTTGCAGCTCTTCTGAATGCACTCGATCAGCCCAGGCAGTTGCGGTGAGGCAATCCGGTAATAAACCGTCCTACCCCTTCGCTCACTGTTCAGCAGACCGTGTCCCTTCAAGAGCCGCAGATGTTCACATGTCTGATTCGGGCTGCTGCCGCACGCCTCGGCGATTTCGTGCACCGCAAACTCACCCTGCATCAGGATATTGACTATCTTCAGCCGCACCGGATGCGCCATCACCTTCAGGCACTCAGCGGCGCATTCAAACACCTCATCCGGCAGTAAATCCAATTTTTCCATCATTCAATCCCATTTTTCTCTACCATTGGCGCTCAAGAAATCCCGCCTCTGTTCGGCTAAGTATCGCAGGAGCCGCGAGTTACAATTCCAAGCGAGAATTCTCTGCTCTCGCCAAGGTATCACCTTATTCTCCAAAGCCATCGCTATACTCTACGCATCAATATATCGAGAGTTCTCGATATGTCAATATATTTCCAAGAAATTTTCTCTGGTGTCGAATCAAATCGGTCAAATCGTCAATCAATGTTGAAATAGGGACTCGAAAATAATCCCTATTTCCCCTTGACCTTGGATGCTAAAATGTGTATCATTACCTGTTGCTTGTGAATGTGAACGCAAGCACTAAGCAGACACGGAACTTGCGAAGAACGCCTCGACGATGAAACATCATAAGATACCGGACGAGACCATACGGCGGATGCCAATGTACCTGAGAGCGTTTTCGATACTGAAAACCGAGAATCGGGACACTATATCGAGCAGTCAGCTCGCTGAGCGACTGCACTTGAATCCGCCGCAGATACGCAAGGATCTGTCCTATTTCGGGGCGTTCGGCACGCGGGGCGTCGGTTACCCGGTCGCTTCGACCGCCGAGCAGATCCGCAGTATCCTGAAATTGGATACGCCCCAAAAAGCCGCTTTAGTCGGTGCGGGCCGATTGGGGACTGCGGTAGCTGAATACCCGGGATTTAAGGTGTTTGGCATTGATATCGTGGCGATTTTTGACAATGCCGCAGACAAAATCGGGACAAAAATCGGGACAAAAATCGTAGAAGATGTTTCGAGAATCTGTACGATTAAGGGCGCGGGTATTCATCTGGCGATTCTCGCCGTGCCTGCTGATGCAGCTCAGTCCGTTGTCAAACAACTGGCCGATTGTAACACTATTAAAGGGATACTGAACCTGTCCCCGTGTTATTTGACCGTGCCGAAGTCCATTAAGGTCATTACAATTGACCTGGCAATGGAACTGGGCGCGTTGCCATATTACATGTAGGAGAAACTAAAATAGGAAATAGAACAGGAAACCGAGACCATGAGTGTAAGTACAGTAACTAAAGATCAATTCAAGTCGTTTGTTGCCGCACTGGTCGATTCGGATCAGAAAGTGGTTGGCGTTCAGGCCAAAGACGATAAGTTTGCGTTCGGCGAGCTAACCGACGCGGACAATCTTCGCCTGGATTATGATGTAACCATTCTGCCGCCCAAGAAATACATGTTGCCGCAGAAGGAAACTTTGATGAGCTTCAAAGTGGGTGGGGCAGCTCAGACAGTGCAGCCCGATGAGAAAATGGTTCTGATCGGCGTACATCCCTATGACATGGTCGCCATTAATCAGATGGACACGCTGTTCAGCCAGGGCCAATACGATACGCACTATATGAACCGCCGCAACAACATCACGATTATTGCCTGCGATGTCGTTACCCCCAGCGAGAATGTCTTCGCAAGCTCGATGAACACAGCGACCTGCGATAGCGGTTTTGACATCCTGCTGACCGATATCGGCGATACCTTCGTCGTAGAAGCAGCCACCGAAAAAGGTGAAGCTCTGGTCAAAACCATCAACGGTGCTAAAAATGCCGATGCCGCAGACACCGACAAACGCAAAGCCGTCCAAGACAAGAATGTCGCCTCGCTGAATAAGCACCAGCTCGAATGCAAACCGTCCGACCTGCCTGACCTGCTGGAAAAAAGCTATGACCACCCGGTCTGGGAAGAAAAAGCAGAGATGTGTTATTCCTGCGGGTCCTGCAACCAAGTCTGCCCGACCTGTTACTGCTTCGATGTTCAGGACGAGGTCAACTGGGACCTGAAAACCGGCTCGCGCTGTCGAAGCTGGGACGGCTGCCTGCTGGCTAACTTCGCCACGGTTGCCGGAAATCATAACTTTCGTGAAAAACGAGCGGATCGTTTCCGCCATCGCCTGTACCGCAAGGGCAAGTATGTACCGGGCAAGATTGGCGGCCAGATTGCTTGTGTGGGTTGCGGACGCTGCATTTCCGCCTGCACCACAAAGATCGCCAACCCGGTAGAAATCTACAATACGCTGATGGAAAAAAACTGAAAATAAATAAATCAATCCTTTTGAATACAAGGAGAAATACTGATGTGTGAATGTTGTAACGGCAAAAAAGATATTTACCTGCCCGAACTCTGCACGATCACCAAACGCCGGATGCTCAACGGCACTGAGTTGTATATGCATCTGGAAAAGGAAGACGGCGGCGATTTTGACTACATCCCCGGCCAGTTCGTGGAAGTTTCTATTGCAGGTATCGGCGAGGCCCCGATTTCGATCTCGTCCTCACCCACTCAAAAAGGAATGGAACTGGTCATCCGCAATGTCGGCGCCCTGACCAAAGTCATCCACAAGCTGGAAGTCGGCGACAAGATCGGCATCCGCGGCCCCTACGGTTCGACCTATCCCATCGAAGCGGCCAAAGGCAAGGACCTGGTCTTTATCTGCGGCGGCATCGGACTGGTGCCCCAGCGGTCATTCATTCGCTACGCACTGGACCATCGGGCTGATTACGGCGATATCACCGTACTGATCGGAACCAAGTGCCACGATATGCGTTTGTTCCGTGAAGAGATCGCACTATGGGAAGAACGCAAAGACATGACCGTCATGGAAACCATCGACGAAGGCCATGACTGCTGGAACGGCAATGTCGGTGTGGTAACGACGCTGATCCCCAAGGTCGAAAGCCACCTGCCCAACAGTCAGATACTCGTCTGCGGCCCGCCCATTATGTACAAATTCGTACTGATGGCACTGGCCGAAGCAAAGGTGCCGGAAGAAAATATTTTTGTGAACTTAGAACGAAGAATGAAATGCGGCGTCGGAAAATGCGGCCACTGTCAGATCAATGAATTGTATGTCTGTCAGGACGGGCCGGTATTTCGTTACAGCGACTTAGCCAGTGTACCGGAGGCGATTTAATATGAGTAAGCCAAGAGTAGCCATTTTTGATTTTGCATGTTGTGAAGGTTGCCAGTTACAGATTGTCAACCTCGAAGAAGATATTCTGAACCTGATCGATGTCGTCGATGTCGTCGAATGGCGCGAAGCCATGAGCGAGCAAAGCCACGAGTATGACATCGCCATCATCGAGGGCTCGATCACCCGCGAAGAGGACGCCAAGCGGCTGGAAGTCATCCGCAGCCGGGCCAAGATCCTCATTGCACTGGGTGCCTGTGCCACAATGGGCGGTCTGAACAAACTGAAAAACAATTTCGATGATCTCAATGAGGTCCGCGAATGCGTCTATGGTAAGGACGGTCAGATGCCGCACCTGAACACCTTTAAAACCAAAGCGTGCGATGAAGTCGTCAAAGTCGATTTCAAGATTCACGGCTGTCCCATCGATGCATCGGAGTTTGCACAGATACTGCGGTCTCTGCTCGTCGGAAAAACACCGTTCGTGCCGGACTATCCGGTTTGCGTCGAGTGCAAGGCCAATGAAAACATCTGCCGCTATGAGTACGGCGAAGTCTGCCTGGGTCCGATCATTCGGGCCGGCTGCGGCGCTCCGTGTCCAGCGGCGGGTCGTGAGTGCTACGGCTGTCGCGGCATGGTGGACAATCCCAATGTCGAAGCCGCTCAGGAGGTCATGGACAAGTACAACTTGACCGTCCATGATCTGAAACAAAAACTGGTACTATTTAACAGTAAATAAACTCAGAGCCGCGACAGTAATGGAGCGGGCAGTTGCTTAACCCGCGAATAAACGGGAAAATTGAATAGCAAACACTATAATAGAGGCCAAAAATGAGCAAAGACATAAACATTAATGTACATCATTTAACCCGCGTTGAGGGCCACGGAAACATCGTGGTCAATGTCAAAGACGGGACCGTTGAAAAATGTGAATGGCAGGTTCCCGAAGCACCGCGTTTCTTTGAGGCAATGATACGGGGCCGCCGCTATGACGACATCCAGACCATCGTCTCCCGTATCTGCGGCATCTGCTCGATCTCGCATTCACTGGTCGCGACCAAAGCCGTCGAAGACGCGCTGGATTTAGAAGTGTCCGAACAAACCGACCTCGTCCGCCATTTGATGCACTACTCCGAACAGTTGCAGAGCCATGTCCTGCATGTCGGTTATCTCGTCGCACCGGATCTGTTCGGCGTCAAATCCGTCGTGCCGCTGACCACATCGGCCACCGACGCGGTTTTGAAGATCGTCAAGTGCCACCGTGTCGCTAACCAAATGTCGAAGTTAATCGCCGGTCGCATTACACATCCAATCACGCTCACTCCCGGCGGTCTGACCAAACTGCCAACCGAACAGGAGCTCAAAGACCTCAAAGTCATGCTGGCTGATTGCGTGCCGGATCTGGTCGAGGTTTGCAAGGTCGTCCTCAGCGTTGCCGATCAGCTCCCCTCCTTCGAGCGGGACACCGAATATGTCTCACTCAAGCAGACAAATCCGCTGTACAAAGGAACGCTGAGCGAATACTCGTTCTATCACGGCGACATCACCAGTACCGACCTCAACGGCGACGGCGATATGCCGGTGGATAAATGGGAAAGCGTGGCCAACGAATATGTCTCGCCGCAGTCCACCGCCAAATGGGCCAAGTGGCATCGCGACGCCTATGCCTCCGGCGCACTGGCACGATTCAACAACCAGGCCGAGTTTCTCAGCCCACTGGGCAAAACAGTCGCCGATATGTTCGGCCTCAAAAAAGGTGCCTGCAACCCATATCTAAATAGTATCGCACAACTGGCCGAATGTGCTCATGTCGTCGAAGCCAGTGTCGAAATCATCGACAAACTGCTGACAAAAGGCCTCAAGCCCGAAAAGGTCAAGGTTACGCCGAAAACCGGTCGCGGCCATGCTGCCGTCGAAGCACCGCGCGGCATCCTGTTCCATTCGTATGAGTTCGACAAAAACGGCGAATGCGTCTGGGGCAACTGCTGTATTCCGACCAACCAGAACCACGCAAACATCCAGAAGGATTTCGACAAACTGGTGCCGCAGTTCATGGGCGAAGGCGAAGATGCACTCCGGCAGAAAATGGAAATGCTCGTACGGGCCTATGACCCCTGCATCTCCTGCTCAACCCACATGCTCAATGTGGAATTTGTGAAATAACCCCGTAAGAGTTCAAGCTTTAGCTTGTTTTTCACACACTAAAGTGTGAACTCTTACAAAAAAACTGACACAACCCCAAGCCCCGGCCAAAAACCGGGGCTTTTTTCATAAAAACATCAAAACCCAGTAGTTTCCACGGGTTGAAGAAATACCAATATCATAGTACAATAATAAAAAGGTGTTCCTTGTCGTATTTATAACCTGAACTTTGGATAAGATTGGGTTTTTGGGTTGCCAAAACGCCAAAGAGGAATAATCGGTCTATTATGCCCGAATAATAGGAGCAATGTCGCTGTTTTTGGATCAAAAACCGGAAATTACCAAACGAACCCATTTGGAGCCAAGGACACAGAAACATGAAAATCTTGATATTAGC
>JAGGWF010000018.1 GCA_021157685.1 Planctomycetota bacterium
ATGCCGAAGTGAATACTGTTACGCTGGGCACACGAGATGAGATTAGCTATCACACTATCTGTGCGAGTGAAATCAATGTGCTGATTCCGAAACAATTGCAGGCCGGGCAAAAACTGTCCGGCAAACTACGGTCTTGTGGCCCAACGCATTCGTGCGAAGTCATAGAAGCGGATGATAACGGATTTACAATTCGCTTTGACAAGCCGCAGTTCGCCCCCTGTCCGGGACAGAAACTGGTCGTCTATAATGAAATCGAAGATGTTGTTGCTGGCGGCACGATTGAGAGTTTCCAACGATGAGAACAAAAGCGCATCGGCACAAGCCGACCGATAGCGTTTTCGAGAAAGGTCAGCATTTTATCGGGCGGCTCGCTCCGCTCCGCTTTTGCTTACAGGTGGTTTCTGGGAGTCCAGAAGAATCGCCAGTTTGCGAGTGTCTGGATGGCTTTGCAGGGCGATTTTGACCGCCATGGTCAACGGAACCGACAGTAGCATCCCAACCGGTCCCAGTACCCAACCCCAGAACACCAACGACAGAAAAACGACTAGCGTGGACAGTCCCAATCGTTGCCCCATCATGCGGGGTTCGATGAGATTACCGATGACGATATTTACGAGCAAATAGCCCATCGCGGTTAAGGCCAGCGTGCCAAGACCGAGTTCAGGTTGGAGAAAGGCCAGAATGCACGCCGGAATCGCGGCGATAATGGAGCCGATGTTTGGCACAAAGTTCAGCAGAAAGGCGGTCAATCCCCAAACAACCGGATACTTAACCCCCAGAATCGTCAGCCAAATTGTGATAAGGACACCTGTTCCCAAGCTGATAATCGTTTTCATCGCGAGATACTTTTTCACATTGTCGGCAATCCCCGCCATATTATCAAAGGCCTGGGCATTATTTTTCATTGAGGCCTTAATCTTGCTCGGCAGAATCGATGCCTCCAGCAGGATAAAGATGGTGGTCAAATAGATCAGAAACCCATTCTTTAGGATGCTGCCCATCTGAGAAAGCAATGTTTGTATCATCCCAATCCCTGCCTGTGCATCCAGTATCTGGGTAAGCGAAAAAGGTTCTTTCGTTTCCACAGTCGGTGTCGCCAGCGGGGGTTGTGCGGCGGAGTTATCCGACTCTGCCGGAGCAACAGATTGCGCGCCGCCATTATCCAAAACAGTCTCATCTTCATCATCTAGAGTAAATCGCTTGCGTTGCTCATTGAGCCAGGTGTTCCATTTTTCTTCCAAACTCTGAACATTCGCATTAAATTCGGCGGTGTATTCCGGCAGGTCATTAGTAAAGTCGGCAATCGATGTGGCCAGAATGGTTCCCACCATTAAACCGCCCAGCATAATCACAAGCGAAACAATCAAAATCGCAAAAACCGTCGAGACACCCCGCCCCTTGAGCCAGAACAGGGCCGGGGTGCCAATAATCGCCAGAAAAACGGCCAGCAGGAACGGAACAATAATTTCCACCGCGGCACGCATCCCCGCAATGACAATGACAAAGGCCGCTGCCGTAATCAAAAAACGAGCTGGACCAGACAGCCCCGGTGGTTGATTTGTTTGTGTGTCTTTTTCCACTTTGCTCATAAGCTTGGCCCTCGATCTTAAAAAGGTTATTGGATATGAAAATACCCACAGAGGTCTGATCCGTCAAGAGGCATTTGCACTGGCGTCACAATTTTCCAAACGGCCCATTGACCTGCACCCAATCCCAGGTACATTCTTTATGCGAATTTCACGCTGTTTGGATCTTGGCTGCACGAAGCCAGACAAACCATCGTCAGCGAACCACCATGCCTGCTCATGAACTCACCGTGTCGCTTGTTGACAATTATTATATAGTCGTCCCTTTTACTTACGCGTATTACAGAATCAATTGGATTGTACCCAATTATTTCCTCATACTGAAACTGTGTGACTTCAGTCTACCTACCCAGTAACCTTCCGAAGTTTTGATCATAAGCATACCAGCCCCATTTTTAAAGTTTAACTCATCAATAGACTCAAGCCCATGGTCAACCAGCCCGATTAGTGCCCATTGATAACGCCCGCCCCAACAACCGCCTAAAAGAAATGTACAAATAAATAACAATGCAAATGATATGAGCTCTTGTAATAGTTGAGTATATTTTGATTTGCACATATTCTGCCTTAAGTTTATTAGGTGGATTCAATTCCCAAGTGTAACTGAGTCAACTCCTGTTTTGTCAATTGGTTAATTTTCATCCGTTCCATAACACCTCATGGGGTGTTATGGAGCCGGGTAGTCCGGGCCCATGCGGTTCAGTTCAGTTTTCTATTTCAACTCCAATACATCCTGCATGTTGTACAGGCCCGGTTTTTGGGTGGTGATCCATTCGGCGGCGCGGAGGGCGCCTCTTACAAACGTATCGCGGGTGTGGGCGCTGTGGGAGAGGGTGACCGTTTCGCCGAGCGTGCTGTAGATGACACTGTGCTCGCCCACGATGTCGCCGCCGCGGATGGCGTGCATTCCGATGGTTCCTCGTGCGCGGGTGGCCTCTTTGCCCTCGCGGCCGTGGGTCAAACTGCTCGGATAGTCGCGGCCGGTTTCTTTGCAGACCGCTTCGGCTAATGACAGGGCGGTACCGCTGGGGGCGTCTTTTTTGAAGCGGTGATGCGCTTCGACGATCTCGATGTCATAATTTTCACCGAGGGCTTTGGCCACTTTGCCGACGGTAGCGAACAGCAGGTTCATCCCCAAACTCATATTGGTTGCCCGTACGATGGCGATCTTGTCGGAGGCGTCTTTCAGTTTTGCCAGTTGCTCGTCCGACAGGCCGGTCGTTCCCATCACCAGCGAAACGCTGTTTTTGGCGCAGTAGTCAATCACCGCATCGGTGGCCTGCGGTAGGGAGAAATCGATCATTACATCGGCCTTATCCGGAAAGCCCGCTGACAATGGGACATTGATTGGCTCGATGCCCGCCAGCGTTCCAATGTCCTTACCCATATCCGGGTGTTGCGGGTAGTCGGCGGCCCCGGCAAGTTCGAATTGTCCGCTTTTATAGGCCAGTGCGACGATGCGTTTGCCCATCTGTCCGGCGGCTCCGTTTATGATCAGTGCTGGTTTCATGCTAAAATCCCGTTTTTATTTCCGGCTCAACTTCAAAAAAGCTGATTCACCCTGTTGATAAATATTCCATAAGTCGTGATATTTAATAGTCTTAACGTATCGTTTCAAGCCGCAGCATTCGGTGTCTTCATGCATTCGTCATAATAATTACCTAACAATACTCAACAATTCATATTTACTGAAAAATGGGTTCGTTTGGTAATTTCGCATTTTTTACGGTTAAATGTGACCTTTCAATGACAACAAGTTTCAGCAATGCCTCTTTACCTGTTTTACCAAATGGGTTCGTTTGGTAATTTTATGTTTTTGGCGTTCAATTATCTGTATCTGGTCGGGGCTGGCCCGAACCAACCAGCGTCCAATGGAACCCGCTTAACCGGGCATGAAATAACTGCCCCGTTTTTGAAACTTCCAAAAAATACATCGCACGGACAAGTATACCTCCCATGTCTTTTGGGGGCAAGACCCTTGCGTTAATTCGTAATAAAAATTTAACCGACGCGGGACACTTTCCACCCACTTTATTGGAGTTGAACCTTATTTCATTTTACAATGATTGCTGATGATTATAGAATACAGCAGGATTCTTGACAAGCAACTATTTTCTCTAATGGGAGATCATAAGATGACAGATGACACTCAAGCACCAAAAGGTCAGTACGATATTTCGATTATTCGTCCGGCGATGCGTGATGAGGATTTTAAGCTTCGCGGTGAGGGGTTTGGCGCCGCCCGGCTTGCAGCCATCAAAAAAGGGTTGCTGACACTGCACACGCTTGAGCTGATGGCATCGACGGTGTACAAGTTCCAGATCACCGGCCAGCGCAGCGAGATGAATCGCCAACTCATTGCCGCGATGTGCAACGAAATGGGCCACTATCAGGATTTTCAGATCAAGCTGTACGAATACGGCTTTAAGCCCAGCAAGATCAGGTGGGTTTTCTGCATGGTCGGCTTTGTCTTTGGCTTTGGTTCACGACTGCTGGGCAAACGGGCCATGCTTAAGGTGGGTGTTTTTGTCGAGAGCAAGGCCGTGGACCACTATGGGCATCTGCTTGCCGAGATCGACTGGGACGATGAGACCCGCAAGGTCGTTGAAAAGGACGCCGCCGACGAAGACGGACACATTAACCGCTGGAAAGCTCTGTTGCAGTTAACTTCATAGAGCCGCGGCTTACAAAGAAAACATCAGAGCCGTGACAGTTATGGAGCGGGCAAAACAGGAGAGACATTATGACGGCTAACAATTCGATCATTATTTTTCTGGCAGCGGCGATGGTGGTTCTGTCCGGCTGTCAGCAACCGGTGATACAACCCAAACGACTCTGCCCCGGTAAGGCCACGGCCCAGCAGGCCGCCGCCGTGCTCCAGCTCCAAAAACAGAATGTCCAGCCAATAATGGCCTCGGCCGATTGCATATTCTCCTGGTGCGATGAAAAGGGCAAAGATCGCCATGAACCGTTTGATGCACAATTGCGTTTTGTTCCGCCTGAGAAGATTTTTTTCAAAGGGGACAAACTCTTCAATGAGATTCGCTTTGGGACCAATGAAACGGAGTTTTGGCTGCGGGTTAAGCCGGAGATGGACAGCTACTGGTGGGGCAGCAAGATCCTCGCGGATCAATGCGATCAGGTGTTGCTGGTCAATCCGGCCCAAATCGCCGAAGCGTTGGGTATTGTTGATGTCACGCCGGACTGGACGCTGATGTATCGCGACGGTTATGATATTTTAAGCTTGTATGAAGATGAAAAGCTCAAAAAACGAGTCTATGTAAACGCTTGCGATTACCGCATCGAGCGGATTGAGTATTTTGATGGGTATGGGATGAAAAAAGTGTCAGTTGAATTAACGGACTATTGGGCCGGGGATGATGGCCTGATGGTTCCGTCAATGATTCGTGTGGGTTCTTTCGATTCGCTGGGCACAGAAGAATCCTCGGTTCAGATCAAGCTGAAGCATATTCGGCCCTTTCCGCCGGAAAAGCAAAAGAAAAAAATGTTCCAGCGACCGGGTCGGGATGGATATGAACATCTGTATCGACTGAATGAAAATTGCGAGTTTGAACGCCTGCAATAGAGTAATCGGTCGCATCGTTTTTAGCC
>JAGGWF010000034.1 GCA_021157685.1 Planctomycetota bacterium
AAAAGAGCTAACGCAAGGGTTGAATAAAATACCCTGACAGAATAATAACTCGGTTATTCGACCCCTACAGGGTCGAAAACTTCTCGCATCAACAAACCACGGGTTTCGCTTCGCTACACCCGCGGCTATTATTGTTAGAAGCCCTCCGGGCTTATTATAACATTATAACAGGATTTTGTGACCACTTTGCGTTCAATTTCATTTATAAGAGATTAAACAAATGAATCCCAAAATACCATTCCTGCTGCCAAAAATATATGCCCAAACCAGCGGTCACCACAACCCATCCAAACCCATACATCTTGACAGGCATGGCAACATCGATTTCTTCATTAACCGGCTCTTTCAGCGGCTTCAAACATATTGCTTTCGTTGATTTCCTGTAAACATTTACTTTTGAGATCTGCGTTCGATGCAAAAGTATACTTGGAACAGACAGCATGGTCTGCGCCATCTGAATCAAAAACTTCACCACCTGCTTGTCGCACCACAAGCACGCCGCCTTGCACATCCCAGATGTTATTACTGAATGTCAAAGCCATATCCAGATACCCGGCAGCAACCCAGCACATTTGCAAAGCAGCCGAGCCAAGCATCCGGCATCTCAATGCTTTTTGCGCGAATCGAGCCATCGAATGAATTCGAATCACATTCTTTTCTTCGTACTTGTCCCCAACAGAAAAATCACCGAAACCAACGATTGATTCTTCTATCTTCTTCACACTGCTCACTTGTATTCTTTGGCCATCCAGTTTTGTAAAAGATTTGCAGGTAGCGGTATATCGTTGCCCAAGTGCCGGGAAATCTATGACAGAGACAAGTGCTTTTCCATTGTGCAAAAGAGCCAGAGAAACACCAAACAGCGGAATGCCGCGAACAAAATTAACCGTTCCATCGATAGGATCCAAGACCCAAGCTGCACCATTGCCCAAACTATCGCCACCATATTCTTCCCCCAAAAAACCAATCTCGGGCTCGGCGTCCAACAAAAATCCCCTCAGCTCCTGTTCAATTTTAAAGTCGAGCTCTGAAGCATAATCTCGTTCACCCTTGAAAGTCAAATGCAAATCGCAAGCGGAAAAAGTGTCAAGGAGAGAAACGGCTCGATCAACAGCTCGTTCAGCGAGAACTAACAAGTCATTCAATTTGTTTTCATTAAACATTTGGAATTTATCCCATTTAGATTGAAGTTTTCCAGATACAAATCAATCGCCTCACTGATTTTCCCCACGACGAATTCGTTGGCATCGGCATCTATCACATTGAATGTGTCAATATTCTTTAATAACTTTCTTATGGACTTCTTAACTTCGGGTAAATCATAAACATAATGTCCGCAAACACGGGCTATAAGCAATCTTAAAAAGTGATCGTTACAGATTTCTTCCTCGCTAAGTTTTTTTATGTCAGATGTCATCCATTTACCCCATGGACTTTGACAAAAAGTCTTCTCTAAAAACAGATCCTGAACGCCCGAATAATCCTGCGATTCAATCCATTTATCATCCAACAGCTTCTTTTCCAACTTTGCAAGATGTAAATAGGCCTCTGTTTCAACAAGCCCGAACTCAGGAGCCACATTCATGCCGGAAACTCCAATATCCTTATGAACCCTGACCGAGGTGACTCCCATATAATCACCGTTATGCTCTTTTAATCCAACGCCATATTTTTTTGCAATCTCGACTAATTGGGCCGTTTGATCCCTGTCAAAATGGCCGCAGTTTCTATCGATCTTGCAAAGCGTTCCTGTTTGACCAACAATACAGGTCGGCATCGGCAAGTTTTTTTCTTCCAGTTTTTGTACTATTTTTTCCAGAAAAGATTCAAATGTTTGATTGCTCGTTAAACCTCCCTGGATATCCTCCGTGCCTATCTCGTAGTCAATTTCGTCCTTGCCAAGCACCCCACGCTGTTCTTCGCAATATTCCAGAAGTTCAACTGTCCAGTCTATTAAGTCATCCTGTGTGAAATCATGCGGACACTTTGTAGGGTCAATATGCAAATAGTTAAAACCCGCTTCAATGTCCGCTCTAAAGGATTTCCTGGCAATGTCCATCGCCTTATCGATCGGGTATTTTTCGTCCAATTCGACATTTCTTTGCCACGGCCCCCCATGATCGCGGCAAATATACATGTCACCCGTATAATCAACCTCTTTTTGCATTTCTGATATCAGATTACAGAATGCACTCTGATCCATTCCGCCCATCAGATATCCGTAACCGAACTCTTTAAGGTCAACCTGATTTCGGCTGGCAATAAACAGGGGGGGGCAGTCATACTTTTTGCAGGATCGAAATGTTGCCTTGATAACATTTTCAGAAACAGGCCCCACACCCAAAAAGGTATATTTACAATCGTTGCTCTGCAATGCTGCTATCATTTTTTTGACTGTCATGACTCATTTGACTCCAACCTATAATTTCACTTTAATTCTTAACACAAATTTTCTCTTACCGCTGTAAAATGATGCGGCAGACACCGATCAAGAATTTGGCCGCGAAGCTGTTCATTATTCATGTTCTGACCATACATCTTCGCGCTTCCAACCTGACCGAAACTACCACATATCCGTTCTTTTCCCGGTGGTACTATATCCCCCTGTACAACAAATTCATCATCAATGGCTCCCAATGTCCGAAATAAGGTTACCGGTCCAGTCTTAAACTGCATATCGATAATACCGGCACACCCAAACATGGCCCGACCGCTTTCAGTTCTTCCATCAACATTGTGATGCTTAAATACAGTCCCGGACTCATCGGCCCAACTTGAAGCTGTTGGACCGCAATGCCATATGGAGAACACATTGTCTGCATCGTTCCAGTCAACAATATCCAACAGTGTTGACGGCGTTTTGGCAAGCTTTGACGCCAGCAGCATATCAAGCGCTCCGCCAGCATCTCCCTCGCATGCTGCCGGCAAAGAATCATCATTTAAGATAGAAAGCGAGGGGCAAGGCCAAATGGAATACAATTCCTGCAGTTCAGGCCAACATCTTATTGCAACAGCGCTAAAATTATGCCCGTTGCTGATTTCTTTAAATGCCCTCAAAAGCCGGGCCTGTTTCTCTACATCAGTGGTTGAAACTTCTATTTTATGGAAACTTGCGCCAATCTTCTCAACCTCGCTTCGGATATCATCATTTGAAAATGACTCTGCTAACTTGACCAGATCTTGCGTTTCGACACCCACGAAATCAATGTCCCATCGTTTCAGCAATTTTTCACGATCACCCGTCTGGACATCTATATCGTAGAACTTTGGTACAACGCCATTTCCAAAAAGTCCGATTTTGGAACCTTTTGATTCTTTTGCGGCCCAAATCAGTTTGATCGCTGTTTGTAATCTATTTCTGAATAACTTAGAATCCGGAGCCCCATACAACTTTCTGAACCGCTGTCCTCTAAGCGCGAGATTGCCCGCCAGGAAATTAACACCACAAAAACTGTTATGGCCAATATTGGAACCATGCTCCTGTTCACTTCGGCCCCAAAGCATGAGCGGTTTTGAAAGGTGATCAAAGAAGGCAAAAGAGGCGCTGCCTTCCGGATATGTTTCAACATCCAAAATCACAATATCGGCTTCTTCGCTGAGCTTTTCGGCAGCCCGAATTCCGCCATCACTCTCTTTAAAAGTTTCCGGTATAACAACGAGTGCTGCACCCAAAGCTTCTATGGTTTTTCGCAGCTCATCAATTCGACCTTTATATTGAGCTTCAGTAAAACCCCAAAATGCACGAAAACTTATACCCGCCAAACCCACGACAACATTTCTTAACATAATTATCTCTCTTAATCATTAAATAGAATGGCGTTTAAAAACCCAAAGATTATGAAAAAAGGATTTTACCAACGACCCTTTTTCGACCCACATAAGACCGCCATCGGGAATCAAAATCCTTGATTGCAAGAGAAGCACAACCTGTCATTTCAGCATCCCCGCCAGGCGATGCAAAACAAATCCTGGTTTTAACAGCCACATCCTTACGCACATGGATGCATCAAAATCACTCTCCGAAGATAACTCTCTGATTGTACGAGTAATCTGCTTTGCTATTATAAGGAACTGCGAATCAATAACCTATTCATTTATGCGCCGCTCCTAAGCAGGCCCCTTATCCGGATTTGTTGAGACAGATTTCTTGCCAAGGACATTCAACGGTTCATCAAACAGCCCTATCTTAACAAATGTGCCACCTAAATCTACACCCGCCAACAAACCTATGGGATTATCTGTACTCAATTATGCCGGCCCACAGAACACAGATAAGCCCTCAATGCTGATATCTCATCCGTTTGAATGATGTCCACACCCCGTTCTATCTGCCACCCCCAATTTGCATCTGGATTTTTGAGGGCTTTTGAATCACAACGCCCTGCACTGCATCTTGGTTTGTCTAAACTATTGTTCCATATCCTAACATCATATTTATCAGACAGTTGACGCGCTTCTTCAGAAATAAGCCAAGATGTTTCTTCAGTATAAGATATCTCTAACATCTGAAGGTTTAATTGCTCTAAACTTTGTCTATACGAGTCAACATGGTCCTTGTTTTTTGTATTAATCCCTAACCCGTAGTATACATCAGGATTTTTTTTCAAAATCAGTTTCATTTCATCCCTGCTCTTTGAACTCTTGAAAATCATTTGATTGGTCATACCCAAATCCCTGGACAACTCAAGGCATGCATCAAAATGGTCGTTCGACTTATCAAGCATCATCAAGCACTGTCCCTTTAAAGTAATCATTGCATCCCGCAAAGTGGGAATTTTTGATTTAGAAATGCTTCCGTCTGGATTTTTCAAATAGAACTCCTGGGTCTCTTTAAAGGTGAGTTTTGAAATTGCTCCCGAACCATTTGTCGTTCTATCAATCGTCGTATCATGCATTAACACAAGGACATGATCGTTGGTCTTTCTAACATCCACCTCAACAATATCTGCACCAAGATTTACCGCTGAGAGCATTGCATCAAAAGAATTTTCCGGAAAATGTTTATGATCACCCCTGTGAGCGGCAATCAAAACATTACCATCATCCGCATCCTCAAAACTTTTCTTTATTTCTGCTGCTCTAGAAACAGCTTTTCCATCTACGCCTTGATCAATCGAGATATTTTCAGTACATCCCCCACAAACAACAGCAAGAACCAACGCAAAATAAACAGCTAAGTTTACCATCATCACAACACCTTTAAAAAAATAAGATCAAAGTAGATTAACGCGGATTATTTATAACCACCCCGGCCTGCGGTTACCCCCTCTTTGGTCAGGAGGAGAGCTATACCCCCGGGGGAATGGCTACTTAAGCAGTTTGATGTTTTCCTGGAGGAGGCGGACATTTTCCTGGGCGGCCTTCTCCGGCAGGATCTGCCTGTACAGGGCCAGGGCCTCCTCACGACGCCCCATCAATGACAGGGCCGTGGCCATGTTGGAACGATAACGGGTGTTTTCCGGAATGACGGCCGAGGCCTTTGTAAAGTAATCCAGTGCATTCTGATATCGTTTTCTGATCAGCCAGCACATGCCGGTATTATTGAGCAGGACGGGGTCGCTGGCTCTTAACTCCAGGCCCGCTTCCAGTATTTTCATGGCTTCCGGAATCCGCCGCTGCCGCATCAGCAGTGATGCCAGGTCATTATAAGCGGGTGAAAATTCGGGGTATTGGGCCAAAATCCTGCGGTATAACTGCTCGGCCTGAACATCTTTACCCTGCGTTTGCAGCATATCCGCCATCAAATACAGCGTCTTAGCGGTCGGAGGACGGTCCGGGTCGAACGGATCCTCGACCGGGGGCTGATTGGCGGCGGCGTTGGCACCCGTCGTGTTGGCGTTGGGGGGGAGTTCGCATCCCGCAACAAAGAAGAGGGCCAAAACACAAGCGGCTATGATGAAGTAATGCTTCACTTTTATTTCCAATCAAAACTAAAGAAAAGAAACCGCAGATTTCGCGGATTAACGCAGATTAAAAAAACAACTAAAGAACAGAGAAAAAAATTAAGAATTAAGAAAAAAAGTGAAACTAAAGAACCACGAATACAGAGAAAAGAATTAAGAATAGAGAATTAAGAATTAAGAAAAAAAACAACACTGAGAACCACAAATGAACGCGAATATTCACTAATCCAAAAAAACTTAACCGCGGATTAAAAAATTAAAAAACACGGAATTTACCGCAGCACACAAAAAACGAGTCCACAGATTTCACTGATTGACACAGATTAAAAAAACAACTAAGAACCACGGAAGACGCGGAATAACACAGATTAAAATAATAACTAAAAAAAAGAAACTGCGTGGGCACAGCCCACCCTACAAGTTGGAATTCTAAACTCTAAGCACTATGAGATCCTAACAAAACCCGTGGCATGGCCATCTTGGCCATGATCGACGGGCTCCGATGCCCGTGCCACGACTTAAAATTCGACTTCCATATCAAAGCCCTGGCTCATGTCCGTGGTCCTTTCGGTTTCGAGAATCTCTATGATCGCATTCGAGGCCATCCCATTGCCGCCTGGCATGCCATCGGCGATACGGATCTTCTCGTCGGGAATTCCGCCCTGAAGCAGCTTTTCATAGACAGTCTGTGCGCGGGACTGATACAATAACGACTCGGTGCCGCCCTGCTGGAGGATCAACTGGCCCGGATTAT
>JAGGWF010000093.1 GCA_021157685.1 Planctomycetota bacterium
GCTGCAACGAGCAGCAAAGCTATTTTTTTCATCACCATCATACATCCACCTTTCACTTAGAGCTATATGCCTTAGTTGTAACTGTAACATTAAACTATATTTACACCGGTAAGGTCACAGAAACCGCCTTGTCAAGCGTTAAGGTTTTATTCATCCTGCCCCAAATACTGCTTTGATTTTGATCAAACTGTTAGCAGCGGCGACAATCCCAATATCTGTCCCCCAACGAAAAAAAACGCTACCTTCTCTAATATGGAATGATAGCAAAATCGGCCTTGAAAATCAAGTTTTTTCTTTTTTTACCTTATGTTGATGCGCCCGCCAAAAGTCTGAATTGCCAACTAAAAACGGTGATAATGGGTAGAAAACGCCACTGTTTTCGGCATTTTTTGACTTTTGACGCTGGCATCTTAGTTCGAAAACCACTTGATTTCAGTCAAACTATTCATAGCGACCAATCTCATCTTGGAAATATTTCAGCCGCAACGATTGCATAATTAAGGATTAAATGCTATGATACAGAGGGGATTCAGGGTGGCTATATTATTGGACCCTACGAGATTGATTTGCCAAAAAAACCTAAAAACCTGAACTTTGGATAAGGCAGAGTTCAGGGATTGTAAAGTACTAAAGGAAACAAAGACGATCTATTATATCTGTATAAATAGGAAGTAATAACCTCGTTTTTGGCTCAAAAACCGAAAATTACGAAACGAACCCATTTTGGACCAAGGATACGGGAACGCAAGAACCTTGATATCGACTCAAAAACAGGGGGTTTTATCCGAAGTTCAAGTTATAATGTTATGGGTCATCGCGTGTAATTGCACCATCGTGGTACAAGATAACAGATAGTTTGTACAATTTTTAAAAATTTTGACTGGATTTACATTTTCATAAGAAACTGTGACGAAGAAGATGTTAAATAACCTGTTCATGATCCCTGATTACGATCATTCCTGTATCCGGATTACTTTCACACCTCGAAGGGACTTCGGATTTAAATATTGTAGATGATATGGCGTTATTAGGAATACAGGATGTTAGTGTTGGCTTTGGCGGCCCCCCGCTGCTTGAGCATATGAACCTTCAAATCGCCCATGGCGAGCGCATCTGTCTGCTTGGCCGCAACGGTACGGGGAAATCGACCCTCATGAAACTTATTTGCGGCGACATTGAACCCGAAAGCGGTAGTCTCTCACGAGCGCCTTCGCTTTCCGTTAGCTATCTGACGCAGGTTGTCCCCTCCGGTCTGAGAGGAACCGTCTTTGATATCGTGTCCGAAGGGCTTGGTCCGCGCGGCAAACTCCTTGCCGAATATCATCTGCTGAGCCATCGCATTGCTACTGAACCCCATAACAAAAATTTGCTGAGACAGTTGGACAAACTCCAGCACCGCCTGGACATTGAAGGTGGATGGCAGTTGAACCACCGCGTTGAAATGATCGTCGAAAAGATAAAACTGGACGCTGATGCACAACTCGAGAATCTTTCGGCCGGAATGAAACGGCGTGTGCTGCTGGCTCAGGCCATCGTTCGCGAACCGGATATATTGCTGCTTGACGAACCCACCAATCATCTCGACATCGAAGCGATCACATGGCTTGAAGAATTCCTGTCGCAGTACAGCGGCACGCTAATGTTCGTTAGCCATGACAGGGCATTCGTGAAAAAACTTGCGACACGAATCATTGAATTAGACCGCGGACGACTGACTCGCTATGACTGCAATTATGAGACATACCGAGTGCGTAAAGAAGCTGTATTGGGGGCTGAGGTGGTCGAAAATGCCCTTTTCGATAAAAAACTAGCACAGGAAGAAGTGTGGATACGCAAAGGTATCAAGGCCCGACGGACGCGTAATGAAGGCCGGGCGAGAGCTCTCAAGAAAATGCGAGAGGGGAGACGACAGCGCAAGGAACTCACCGGCACGGTCCGTATGCAATTGCAGGACACCCAACTCTCCGGCCGGCTTGTTATTGAGGCAAAGGCCATCTCGTTTGCCTATAAGCCGGATGAGTCGATCATCCGGGATTTTTCTACGCTGATCATGCGGGGCGACAAAATCGGCGTCCTCGGTCCTAACGGTTCCGGCAAAACGACACTGATACGAATTCTGCTGAAGGAACTGGCCGCCCAGCAAGGAACCGTACGCTATGGCACCAACCTCGAAGTTGCTTATTTTGATCAGTCGCACGCACAGCTTGACTACGAGAAATCCGTATATGAAAACATTGCCGACGGCAGTGAGACACTCGTCATTAACGGCGCCCCCCGCCACATCATCGGCTATCTGCAGGACTTTTTGTTTACACCCAGCCAGTCCCGCAGCTCTGTGGCCAATCTTTCGGGTGGTGAACGCAACCGGCTATTGCTTGCACGGTTGTTCGCGCGGCCGTCAAATATACTGGTACTCGATGAGCCCACCAACGACCTCGACATTGAAACATTGGACCTGCTTGAAGAATTCCTGCTGAATTATCCAGGAACGGTATTGCTCGTAAGTCACGACCGCAACTTCCTAAATAATGTGGTTACAAGCACCTTGGCGCTGGAGGGCAATGGGATTGTTAAGGAGTATGCCGGCGGATATGATGACTGGCTCAGACAAACTAAAACACTCCGATCACAGCACCCGTCGGGAAATGCCCCTGCCAAAAAAATCGAAACCAAACAAACATCAGAGCGGCCTCGCAAATTGTCATTCAAGGAAAAGAAGGAGATTGAGGCCATACCGAATCTGATTGAAACACTGGAAACAGAGCAGCGGCAATTGCACGATGCGATGGCAGGTCCTGATTTTTATAAACAAGGGACCGACATTGCAGCCGTCGCGGCAAGGGTGCAAGAATTGAAGCAACAACTGGAAACCGCCTATGCCCGCTGGCAAGTACTGGAAGAGTTTCAAGCGTAATTCCCCCGACAGTGCTTTAAAGTCGTGTTGCCTGATTCATCATACAGTTAGGCTGAATGCGGGCGAGAGGAGTCGAACCTCCACACCACTAAGGTACAAGAACCTAAATCTTGCGCGTCTGCCAATTCCGCCACGCCCGCATTTCAATTGACTATTGTTGATTGATTATTCTGTTAAAATAAAACATCGTCTTTGGAGTCGTCCGCCTCGCCGGCGCCCTGTTCGTTTTCATCGGTATCCTCTTCTTTGTTTTCGGCGACCTGCTCAATTCGCTTTTCCGCGTCTAACAGAATGCCGCGGCAATGTTTGATCATCGCCATGCCTTTTTCGTACTGCTCGAGACTCTCAGCCAGCGAAACCTGCCCCGTTTCAATCCTGTCCACAATCTGCGTTAAGCTCTCAATTGTCTGCTCGAAAGAAAGCTTTTCAATTTCTTTCTTATTGTTTCGTTTTTCTGCCATCTTTTCTGCCTTTACTAATCCAAGTGTCTAAGGTCAATCTCTTCAACACGGCTGTGGATTTTTTGCTCGTCCGCCAATTCGGTTATTAAACGATCCCCCACCCGTACCTGATCAATCTTGGTCACCAAATCACCGTTTCGCTGATTCGTTGTCAAGCTGTATCCACGCTTCAAGACCGAACGAGGGTTCAACGCCTGTAATGTATTCTCTAATGCCGTTAATTTCAACTGATTTTTGCTGAGTATCTTCATCATTCCAACCCGATTGCGGCCGTCATAATCGCTAATTGCGACATGGCGACTTGCAATCAACCGGGATGGCTCGATCTTCTGAATCTGAATCCGGATTCGGTCCAACCGATTTCGCATTCGCATCATCTGCGTTTTGAGAGTACCTTTCAGCGACACCGCCTGTTCATAAAGTACCATCTTTTCCTTCGCAATCAGATGCCCCGGTTCAATTTTTCCCACAAGCCGGTCCATCATGTCTAATCGCTGCCGGGTCCGTGTTATCAGCATTCCGGTTGCACCATTCAGCACCGCCATCAACTCATCAAGCCGCTGGGCCGCCACCTGCACCGGCCCTAAGGGTGAGCGAAACACCCGGCTGGCCAGTACGGTATCAATCCGGTTTTTGCTGTGTTGCATCTGAGATCGTATATTCAGTTGCAGCCGGCGTTTGAGCGAGTGCAGTTTGCCCAGTTCATCGCGGTAGTCCGGCACAGCGATCACACCGGCCTGGGTAGGCGTGGATGCACGGGCGTCGGCTACTAAATCTGCAATGGTTACATCCACTTCATGGCCAACGGCACTGATAATGGGAATTTTCGATGCGAAAATCGAACGGGCGACCGATTCTTCGTTAAACGCCCACAAATCCTCCATTGATCCGCCACCCCGACCAACGATAAGAATATCCAGCCGCAAGTGCTTTTGCATCCGGTTGGTTTTGTTGATTGCGGCGGCGATTTTGGCCGCCGCCCCTTCACCCTGAACCGGTGCATCAAAGACATGCAATGTTGCACATGGCCAGCGATTATAAATGCTGTCGGCAATGTCCACAATCGCTGCACCGGAGCAGCTGGTA
Source organism: Planctomycetota bacterium (assembly GCA_021157685.1). GTDB lineage: Bacteria > Planctomycetota > Phycisphaerae > Sedimentisphaerales > Anaerohalosphaeraceae > 4572-13. The sequence continues at coordinate 4,462 of JAGGWF010000093.1, forward strand.
ACGACACCAATGTTCATGGGGTACGCCGGAAGCTCCTGTTTATAGGCCGGATCAAAAAGGCCCTCCGCCTGCAACCTTTTTCGCATCTGCTCAAAGGCAAGCTGTAGGTCGCCGATACCCGCCGGCTCCAGCTTTTCCGCATAGAACTGGTACTTTCCGCCGGGCACATACACATCCACATATCCGGTTGCCAGAACCGCCAGACCATTTTGGCAATCGAACTTGATAGTACGGAACTTACTGGCCCACATCACACAGGGGATCTGCCCACCGCCGGGGTCTTTCAGCGAAAAATAACAATGGCCACTGGAGTGGCGTTTCCAGTTACTGATTTCGCCGCGCAGAATCATCCGTGAGGGGAGTTTTTCTTCCAATGAAACCTGAATGAGATTATTCAGTTGGGTAA
>JAGGWF010000217.1 GCA_021157685.1 Planctomycetota bacterium
CCGCATCACGCATCCTTATCCCAATAAACGCTTTCACGCCCGACTTAAGGTAGGAGCCGTATGAGGTAATGCTTCACGTACGGATCTGTGCGGGGGGCCGCTGGCAACAGCGGTTCCTACCGCGATCAGCTTTTTGTTGTTCCCGGTGTTGCTCTATCGCCCTGCTGAGCGAATCCATTCCTACGGGTGTTATATTATGTTTGTGGCGGTACCTGGCGACGGCTCCGGCGGCAATGGGGCCGGCGGCGGCCGGGCAGATCAACTCCAGCCCTTCGGCATCGAGCCAACTTCCCCGCAGCAAGGTAAAGCTCATCATCATAAATGACATCTTCTCGACATCCCCGGTGTCCAGATGATCAATATCAAACGGCAGCACTCCGCGCATCGACTCAAAGGACTTGGGGCCGTATAAACCCAGCATCGCTGTTTTATCCGTAACATTCGTTACCGAAACCCCGTCTGTGGCGGCTGACTCAACCCATTGGCAAAGCGACTCGGTCTGAGCAGGTTGCGTCAGTAATGTGTAGCTGCCGTTTAACCTGAAAATACGGCACAGAGCACCATCGTCGCAAGCAACCGGCTTTGCCCAAGACCAGCTATCGGGCCTGATTTTGCCGTTTTCAGTGCTGAAAAGGTTGTTAATTGTTTCCCTGGCAGTCTGTCCGCTAATCTGGATCCGCCCAAAACTGCACAGATCCACCACCCCGCAGCTCTCAGACAGGGCTTTCGATTCTGACTGTATATCACCGAAGTCCGCCGGCAGAGACCACCCGTCGAAGACGCCGAAGTTGGCGTCCAATCGCTGATGGACAACATTAAAAGGACTTTTACGCATCAATTTGACCCTATTTTTAAATGGGGACAGTCACCTATTTCTTAAAAACGGACATACCTGTTTCCTTACATTTTCCGGGTCGGCCGATCGGCAACGGACGAAGTCGCTTATTCAGCCGTTTTTCCAGCTTGCTGATAAATGCATCCCCAGCCAACGGGCGACCCGTATGCGTATTGCGACGAATCGCCACTACCTGCTCATCGGACTGCATTTGTTCCAGCGTCTTGCGCCAATCCACCACCGATGAGATTTGCTTCCAGTAAGCCATGTTTAGCAGCTTGTCGCCGTCGGGAAACGGGGACTTGTATCCATTTTCCGCGATGTGTATCGCCGCGCTGGACCACGAATAATCCCACGCTCGGCGCACCATTTTGGCTCGTACCGGGTTCTGCTCGACATATAACAGGGCTTTCCAAAAATGCGTTCGCCCCAACGGACAGGAAAAAAAACGGTTCTGCCACAGATGCCCACTGCGGCCGTGAAACTTGTTGATGTACTGCGTATAGCGAAAATGCGTCCGCCCCAGTGCCTTCGCCAATGAATCCTCGCCCGAAGGTCGCCCGATCAGGTGAATGTGATTGGTCATCAGACACCAACCCAGAATTTCCAGGCCGTATTGTTCCGATTGCTCCTTGAGGATGGATAGGTACACCCGCCGGTCGTCATCGACAAAGAAAACGTCTTGACGGTTATTGCCTCGCTGCGTAATATGATGCGGGACATTTGGGACCACAATGCGTGCTGTTCTGGGCATAATGCCAAAGAATATAACCAGAACAGGAAAATGTCAACAAATAAATAGGTGACTGTCCCCAATGGCACTGTCATGTTTTTTTTGCCGTGAGTTGACACCTTCACCACCTGCACGACGGGTTTTTGTTTTTTCATCGAGCATTGATGCGTTTATGCCTCTCTGACCGATATTATATGTAGCCTCTCTGGCTCCGATGCCATTGTTTAGCCAGGGAGGCTTACTATGGTTACGAGTTTATCAGGATACGACAGCACAATCAAGGTTGGTTTTTCCGTGTTTGATCAGCTTTCCTATTCAGATGCTTCGCTGCCGTTTAGCAACATCCTTTCAGCGCAGGGTTTCAGGGATCTTTTCGTTGAAGCGGACGGTCTCTTTGGCTATGGGGAACAGGACCTCTGGAGTACGGGGTTGACACTCTGGTCATTCATCGGTCAGATTCTGCAAGACGGCAAACAGCGTTCATGTAATGCAGCGGTGACCCATGCGTCCCGCTACCTGCTGGAGCAGGGTCTGCAGCCGCCGGGCGTCGATTCCGGTGACTACTGTCGGGCACGCCATAAACTCAAGGCCGAAGTGCTGAGAGCGGCCGCCCGTGAAATCGCCGAGACAATGGCTTCACTCAATCCTGACCACTGGCTCTGGCACGGTAAGGATGTAAAGCTGGTCGACGGCTTTACTTTCACCCTGCCGGATACGCCGGACAATCAGGCGGTCTTTCCCCAAGCGAAAACGCAAAAGCCCGGCATTGGATTTCCGATTGTCCGGGCGTGTGTCGTATTATCGCTTGCGAATGCATGTATCCACGATGTGGCCATCGGTCCGTATGCCGGAAAAGGAACCGGCGAAAGTGCTTTACTACGGAAGGTTCTCGGTTGCTTTAAGCCCGGTGAGGTGCTGCTGGCGGACCGCTACTTTTGCTCCTTTTTTATGCTGGCGATATTGAAAGCACGCGGTATTGATGTCTGTATGCGTTTGCATCACCGTCGTAAGGTTGATTATAACACGGTTCAATGGATCGGTAAGAATGATTATATCGACACCTGGCATCGTCCGGAACGAGCTAAATGGATGTCTCAGACGCTGTATGATTCTCTGCCGGAGCAAATGAAGATACGGATTGTAACATTTAACGCCCGAACGGACGAACAGAGCGAACCGCTTTATGTTGTTACCACACTGCTGGACCCGGACACTTATCCGGCTTGTGACATCGGCCAATTATACGGTTATCGATGGCATGTCGAGCTTGATATATTCTCGATTAAGCAGTCGTTAAACCTGGACCACCTGCGCTGCAAATCCCCGGCCATGGTTCGCCGTGAATTGCGGGCGACTTTGCTGGGGTATAATATGGTTCGATTGATCTGCGCTCAGGCGGCCTTTGTTCACGATAAACTGCCACGACAGATGAGCTTTACGATTGCCTGCAACACGCTTTTGTCGCAATGGCTAATGCCACCAAAAGAATCCATCCGCCAAGCGCTGGGCGAACACAACCTGTTTCAGATTGCCTGTAACGAAGTGGGTAATCGTCCGGGGCGCATCGAACCAAGGGTCGTCAAACGCCGACCCAAACCGTATGCTCTGATGAC
>JAGGWF010000142.1 GCA_021157685.1 Planctomycetota bacterium
TGACCGGATTAACGCTCGGCAACAGTGTTACCACCATTGAATACAAGGCGTTCTATAGGTGCACCGGACTGACCTGTGTTACGGTCGGCAGCAACGTCATCACCATCGAGGGCTCTGCGTTTTACGGCTGCTCCGGCCTGACCGGTATCTATTTTAAAGGGGATGCGCCAGCCCTTGCTGAAACTGCGTTTAACTATGTTGATGCAACTGTCTATTATCTTCCCGGGGCGACGGGATGGGGGGCGACTTATGGCGGGTTGCCGACGGCGGTGTGGGCGACTTCGATTGCGGATATCGACATGAATGGCGATGTGAACCTGTGGGATTTTGCAACTTTCGCCGCAGCGTGGCAGACAGAGGATGAAGTAGACGATGAATACAATCCGCTCTGCGATATCAGCGATCCCATTGATGGAGCGATCAATGCCGCGGATCTGAAAGTCTTTGTCGATAACTGGCTTGTACCGCTGATATCGCCATGTTCGCTATCGATTGCGGATGTGGATATGGACGGGGATGTGAACTTTTCTGATTTCGCCATGTTCGCCGCGGCGTGGCAGGCGGTGGACGAACAAGATGAAGCATACAATCCGCTTTGCGATATCAGTGAGCCGGCTGATAGCGTCATTAACGAAGCCGATCTGGCCGTATTCGCCAATGAATGGCTGGTTACACCCTGTCAATGAGAAAGTGCCGGGGCTGTGTGCGTTCTGCCCGCTCCATCACTGTCGCGGCTCTGATTGCCAATGAATGGCTGATCACACCCCATCCATAACAACCCCGGTTAAGTGTACTCTGTATGCTGTTGCTGTTGAGAATGGGCGGGCTGGCCTTTCGGCTCAGACAGTATCAATAAATATCCTATCAGCCCGGTCGTTTGATGCCGAGTTTTTGCATCTTGGATTCGAGTGTCGAGGGTTTCAGATCCAGCCGTTCGGCGGCACCATTTTCGCCCCGAACCTTCCAGCCGGTCATCGCCAGCACCTCGGCAATATGGTCCCGCTCCACATCCTTCAGCACCATGCTGTGCGAATTCGAAGTCCCGTTCGAACGGGGCATTTCGACATTTAAGGTCTTGCCGTTTGTCAGGATCATCGCCCGTTCAATGATATTTCGCAGTTCCCTGACATTGCCGCCCCAGGGGTAGCTTTGCAGTTGGTCCATCGTTTTGGGTGAAATCATCTCAATGACCTTGCCCATCTTAACCGAAAGTTCCTGAACAAACGCCCAGGCGAGCATTGGAATATCCTCTGTGCGCAAACGCAGCGGCGGCACCTCAATCGGAAAAACATTGAGACGGTAAAACAGATCCTCCCGGAAACGGTCTTCTTTGACCTCCGCGGCCAGATCCTTATTCGTCGCCGCGATGACCCGGATGTCAATATCGATGGTTTCCGTGCTGCCGACCCGCTCAAACTGCTCAAGTTCCAGTACATGAAGAAGCTTGGCCTGCATGTCGACGGGGAGGTCTCCGATCTCGTCAAGAAAAATTGTGCTGCCGTCGGCAATCTCAAATCGGCCGATTTGTCTTGAAGAAGCCCCTGTAAAAGCTCCCTTTTCGTGACCAAACAGTTCGCTCTCGATTAATGTTGCCGGGATGGCGGCACAGTTGACCCGGACCATCGGCTTGTCGCTGCGAGCGCTTAATTTATGAATCGCACGGGCAACAAGCTCCTTGCCCGTACCCGTTTCGCCCTGTATGAGAACGGTCGAGTCCGTCGGCGCAACCTGCTCGACCTGGGTCATTACCGTTTTCATGGCCTCACTATGGCCCAGAATATCCCCATAACTGGATTCAACCTTGATTTCTTCCTTCAGATACACATTTTCGGCTTCCAGAAGCTCCTTGAGAGCTTTAATTTCGACATAGGCCCTCTCGAGAGATTCTTCGGTTCGTTTATGCCGAAGGACATTGGCAAAAATCTGACCCATAAAATGAATCCGCTCAATACACTGCGGCAACCATGTCTTCTTATCGCGAAGAAAGACGAATCCGATGTATCCATCCGGCGTATCTTTGCCGGTCCACAACGGAAATGCGATATTCGATTTGATTCCGTGTTTAACGCAAAACTCTTTTTCAGACTCGGCCTCAGCCGGAAGATCATCCGGGAGATTCTCAAACACAACCACCCCCATCGTTTCCAGGGTCTGTTTGTACCACAGGAATATGCTTTCCGCCTTGAACGCCTCATGCGGATGCGGAGCGATTGGGTCCCTCACATAGCGATGGGTCAGCCGGACTGTTTGTCTGTCCTCTGAATACTGCGAGATCCCCCCGCGGTCAGCCCCGAGAAACTCCGCCACCAGCTTTAGTCCCCGCTCGACCTCTTGGTCAACCTGATTGGGAGGAAGATTCGTAAATGCTGCTGCAAGGGTTGAAAGAAGCTTCTCAAATTGAAGAAGTTTCTCAAATTGAAAGAGGACTTCCAGGTCCTCGATCGAGTAATCGGTTTTCGAACATCGCTGATCCGCTCGATCACTATGTTGGGCCATCGCCATTGTCCTTTTTTGCCATTCCGATTGAATACGCCTAATGTATGCGGTCATTCTACAGCGATTGATTGGTCTTCACAAGCTATTTTGTGCAACCGAAGCCGTAGAGACAGTGTTCTGTAATGTACGCCAGAACCGCCGGGGGTAATGCATTCGGCGGTACGCGGCCGGAAGACAATTGGCGGCGGATGTCGGTGCTGGACAGGTCGATTTGGGGCGTCCGAACAATATCACCCTCCAGTCGGCTGATAATTTCCGGCGAAAACACATCTGCGAACCGACTAAAGTCCGGCGGCGGGTATCCAGCCCGAATCATCACACTAACCCGGCATTCTTTCAGCAAATCTCCGACACAATACCACTTTTCAAGGTCTGTCAACTGGTCGGCACCGATGAGCCAGTGCAAAACAGCATCGGAACCAAGCTGACACCGGAAAAAGCGGATGGTATCCAGTGTGTAACTGGGTTCGGGCCGCGACAATTCACAATCACTCACCGAAAAACCATCAACACCGTCAATGGCTTTGGCAATCATCGCGAAACGATGCTGCCCGGGTGTGGGCGAGTCGGTTTTATGCGGGCTGCGGCGAGCAGGGATAAAGATCAATTTATTCGCATCCAACTCTCCCAGCGTATAGTGCGCCACACGGAGATGACCGGTATGGATCGGGTCAAATGAACCGCCGAACAAGATGATCTTTTTATGTGGCCGCATTCTTAAACTTCACAGAAAACTGTTGAAAACACGACTGTAACTATAACGATGCAAGAATTTTTTTACAAATAATTAATTTTTTTTAACTTTTTTTTTGGTCTGTATCACAGCGTGATTGAGCCATGGTTTTTAATAAATGTTTCTGTCGACCTGGAAGTGATGGCTTCTTTGCTGTTCTTGAAACTTTGAATATAATTAACTCTAAGACCGCTTTGAAAGCAAATTTCATTTTTTCTCTTTGAACAACCACACACAATGGATTAACCCATCCGCCATAAAACACCCCGAAGCGTAATGCCACTAACAAGTTAACACCCAAGCATCGGAACTGCTACAACCACTTTTTGTTAAGTGTAGTGATGTTTTTTGTCGATAACCGTGTATAATAGCTTGCAATGGAATGTAAACTTAAAGTTAAGTAACCTTTAGGAAAATGATCGAAAGGAGGTGATTACATTATGGCAAAGAAAAAAGCTAAGAAGAAAGTGGCAAAGAAAAAAGTTGCTAAGAA
>JAGGWF010000150.1 GCA_021157685.1 Planctomycetota bacterium
CTTTTTTGCGTATTTTACATATCGAAGGATTCTCGAACGCCGTTTTTGGGACAGTATCGATGTTTAGGCCCCGTGAACGGTTACTATTTATCTTTAATCTGAGAAATCTGTGCAATCGGTGGACTAAAAAAATGACAAACAAACCCAATTTCAATTCAACAGAAAATACTTTAACTCCTTATTTCATCAGATCTAAGACCTCAAGTCTCAAGCCTGTTTTAGAAAAAAACAAACCCAATTTCAATTTACAATTCATAATCTCCAATATACAATCGCATCATGCGATATAAATTTGTAACATGCAAAGTCATGCAGCGGGAGGCGTATTTGTGTGCTTCCGGCAGCAAAAACATCGTCGATATTGTGCTGATGCCGCAGGGCCTGCACGACACGCTGGATTTTCTGCGCGGCGAGGTACAGAAGGAACTGGACAAAACCGCCGACCCTTCCGGCAAGCCCTACGACGCCATCCTGCTGGGCTACGGCCTGTGCAGCAACGGCATCACCGGCCTCCGCAGCGATATCCCCATCGTCGTCGCCCGTGGCCACGACTGCATGACGCTACTGCTCGGCAGCCGCCACCGCTATCAGGATTATTTCGATACGCACAAAGGCATTTACTGGTACAGCATCGGCTGGATCGAACAATGCAACGCTCCCATGCCGGGAAAGGAACGCTTCGAGACGATCCTGGCCCAATACACGGAAAAATACGGCGAAGACAATGCTCAATATCTGATGGAAATGGAGCAGGGCTGGATCAAAAAATACAAACGCGCCGTCTTTATCGACTGGGGCCTGCCGGGAACGGACAATGCCAAGGCATATACCAAAGAATGCGCTAAATATCTGGGCTGGGAATACGACGAAATCAAAGGCGGCGACGAACTCATGCGGCGACTAATCGACGGCAATTGGGCCAATGAGGATTTTCTCGTCGTTGATCCCGGCCATACCATCCGCGATGACCTGACCGAACCCCACATCATGAAAACCGAACCCCACTGCGGCCAATGCGGCGACACTAAAAACTCCTCGAAAGAATCAGACGCATGAATCTTGCCGAGTGGCTCACAATTTGCGGCATCGCTATTGGCCTGGCGATGGATGCGTTTGCCGTATCCGTTGTTTCCGGTTCTGTTTTTAAGGAACTGCATATCAAACACGCTCTGCGAATGGCGTTGTTTTTCGGCGTATTTCAGGTCATTATGCCACTGGTCGGCTATGCGGCGGGCAACTTGTTTACCGGAACCATTGCCGCATGCGACCACTGGATTGCTTTCGTCCTGCTGGGGGCGGTTGGGACAAAAATGATTTACGAATCATTCAAATTCCGCAAAGTTGGAGAAAAACCCAAGGACCCCTCAAGTCTGACTGTCCTGCTAATGTTGAGCATTGCCACCAGCATTGACGCACTGGCGGTCGGCGTTACATTGTCCCTGATAACAACATCAATCATGGCAGCAGTTATGGTCATCGGTATCATTACTTTTGGGCTCTCTTATGCTGGTTTTGAACTCGGCAAACGCATCGGGCACTTTTTTGAAAATAAAATCGAAATTGCAGGCGGGCTGATCCTGATCGGAATCGGCATCAAAATACTAATCACCCATTTGATGGACCATGCACATTAAAATGAATTCAACAGATAAAAAATATGACGCGCTGAAAAAATTACTCAAAGAATACGGAAAGGTCGCCGTAGCTTTTTCCGGTGGTGTGGATAGCACCTTCCTGCTCAAAGCATGTACCGATACACTCAGCAAAACCAATGTTCTGGCGTGTGTCGGCATTAGTCCTTCACTGGCACGGCACCAACTGGCTCAGGCAAGAGAAATGGCGAAATTGATCGGTGTTGAACTGGTGGAACTTCCGCTGAACGAACTGGACGACCCGAACTATCAGGCCAATAAGGCGGATCGCTGTTTTCACTGCAAGAACCATCAGTTTCGAACCATTCAGGACTATGCAAAAGGACGCGGCTTTGAGCATACGCTGTGCGGGGCCAACTTCGACGACAAAGATGACTATCGTCCCGGCAATATCGCCGTTAAGGCACTCGGTATCGAGACCCCTCTGATGGATGCGGAATTGACCAAACCGGACATTCGCACATTAAGCAGAGAATTGGGACTGCCCACCGCTGAGGTTCCGGCATCGCCCTGCCTGGCCAGTCGTGTGGCCTATGGGGAAACGATCACCGAAGAAAAGCTCAGCCAAGTTGAACGGGCCGAGGATGCCTTGAGAGCACTGGGTTTTGTTGAATTCCGTGTGCGGCATCACGGCGCTGTCGCTCGCATTGAAGTCCCCGCCGCCGATATTAAAAGAATCGTTTCAGAAACCACCCGGCAGCAAATCGTCGAGAGCTTAAAAGGTTTTGGCTTCCAGTATATTTCGCTGGATTTGCAGGGCTTTCGTTCCGGCTCTCTCAATGAAACACTAACGGAGGCCGAAAAAAGACTTTAACCATAAAGGACAGAATCGGAAATTCTTAATGATTCTCAGAAAGCATATGCTTGGCGAGAGAAGCAGCACCAATAATACCGGTATCCTCACCGAGCGTCGCGAAACAAATCTCAATGGTTTCAGATTTGATGGTCCAAACATATTCGTTGAAGTACCGTTTAATCCGTGAGAGCAGTGCATCGCCAGCAGCAATCATCCCGCCGGAAAAAACGATCCGGGCCGGTTCGGTCGTGTGCAGCATGTTGACACACAGTGTCGCCAGCGCCTTGGCGGTCCCTTCAACAATGTCAATGGCGACCGCATCTCCGTTTGCGGCATGATCAAACACCTCTTTTGATGTTACTTCGCCGTTTTTCGTGAACGGTTGATAGAGTGATGATTTTTCGCCATTTTGTAATGCTTCGTTGGCGCGGGCCGCCGTACTGTTAGCGGACGCATAGGCCTCGACGCACCCTTTTTGCCCACAACCACACAATCGTCCGTCGGGATAGAGAATGACATGGCCCAACTCCGCCGCGTTATAATCAGCCCCCGTAATCAGTTCCCCCCTGCTGACAATGCCCCCGCCGATTCCGGTCCCCAGCGTAAAGAACACCATATCTTCAATTTCCTTTCCGGCACCCATCGCAAATTCACCCCAACAGGCCACATTGGCGTCATTTTCAAGAACCGCCGGTCGATTGCCAAGCTTTGCGGAAATCATATCCCGTAAAGGTGTGTTCTCAAATTTTGGCATATTAGCCAAACGAAACAAGACGCCATTCGGATAATCTGCCGGGCCAGGTGTTCCGATGCCGATGGCCTCGATCTGTTCTGTACCCAGTTTGGCCTGAGTCAGCAGATCCATCGCAGCGTTGGCAATCCGCTCGACAACGACAGCCGGGCCCATATCCGCCTGAGTTGGTACAGATGCTTTAGACAGCAGCGATATTGGGGAGTCAAACAAGCCAACCTTAATGTTTGTGCCGCCGATATCAATTCCAATGTATGTTTTCGTCATCAGTTAGTCCTCGTATCCATTGGGATGGTCATTGTGGAATTTCCATGCGCTTTCAATAATCGTTTGCAGTTCGGGATAATCCGTTGTCCAGCCAAGTTCGGCGCGGGCCTTGGAAGCATCGGCGGTCAGTACCGGTGGGTCGCCGGGGCGTCGGTCTGTCTCGACCACCTCAAAATCTTTTCCGGAGACTTTGCAGATGGTATCAATCACCTGACGAACCGAGTAGCCGGTGCCATTTCCGAGGTTATAAACCAATTCTGTGTTGTTATCGAGCTTTTTCAGGGCCAGCAGGTGTGCTTTGCAGAGGTCCTCGATATGGATGTAATCCCGCACACAGGTGCCGTCATCGGTGGGATAGTCCGTCCCGAAAATCTTGATGTTCTCCCGTCTTCCCATCGCCGCCTGTATAATGAGTGGAATCAAATGGGATTCCGGATGATGGTCCTCACCGATGGTCCCATTGCCGCAAGCGCCGCAAGCATTAAAGTAACGTAAAGCCGCATAGCGCATCCGTCCGGTCTGGCACAGAAAGTGGCACATCCGCTCAACAACCCACTTTGTCTCGCCATAGGGGTTAATGGGAACTTTGACAACATCTTCGGTAATAGGGATTGTATCGGGCATTCCATAGACCGCCGCAGTGCTGCTGAAAACGAATTTACTGACACCGGCCTTTTCCATCGCGGCCAGCAGTGTGCGGGTTTTGCTGACATTGTTTTCATAATACCGCAACGGCTCCTGAACAGATTCGCCCACTTCGATAAAAGCGGCAAAATGCATCACGGCCTCGATACTGTATTTTTGGAGAACTTCGAGGGTAAAGTTGAAATCACCAAAATCGCCCAACACGAACTGGACATTGGGGACCGCTTCGCGATGTCCCTTGCTCAGATTGTCAAAAACAACTGGCTGATGCCCTTCACGCGCCAGCATGGCTGTCATATTACTGCCGATATATCCGGCACCGCCACAAACTAACACCCTCATTGTACGATTCCTTTTTCAATGTCTCGCTGAATGAGTTTGAGAATCTTGCGCTGAAGGTCATGATCCGCCCCAGCGTCGATCCACTCGATCTGCGTCTGTTTGTGACGATCCACTTCCAGCGTCTGATAGCGAGAACTACTTTCGGTGTAAGCTCCGCCCATACGACTCGCCCCTTCAATCGGTCTTTCCGGGATCGACAGACGCAGAACCCCAACACGGCACTGAACGCAGGTCATCGTATCCTGCGGCGTAAAATCCAATTCGACGATTCGGCGAAGACTGTACAAATTCGCCTGAGCAGCGGAAGAAGCCGAAGCATTGTCCCGTTTCCAGATTTCAAAGAATTGAGC
>JAGGWF010000014.1 GCA_021157685.1 Planctomycetota bacterium
ACCAATCCGCCGAAGCTGTAACATCTTTGGGGTTGCCAATGTCATAATACACAATGGCTTTATAGTTAGTGCTGGAGTTTTCAGCCACTGCATCCAGCCCCTCTATTTCAAGACCGATTAATGTTCTTGGCGTAACGACAACATTATCCACCCAGACATTCGCGTTCATATTATTAATGTCGGCAGAAGCATAAGCTCCAAAGCGTATTGCTACATAGGCCAATGCGTTCTGGTCGATCGTGATATTGGACAGGAGATCTTCAACATTCAGGGAGTAATGAGCGAATCCAACATCATTCTGAAATACATGCTTGTTGGGCTGCGCATTCAATAGGTCAGTTGGCCAAATAGCTGTCGCGCAACCAACTTTGACATGACCCAGCTCATTAAAGTTGCTGTCCAGAAAATAAAAGTTAGCTCCTGCTGATGCATACCAGTCGCTGTCAGGGTCAGAAGTCCCCGTGTAAGTCAGGATTTCCATGTCAAATGAGAAATTCAGATCACTCTGGTAGTCCAGTGTTTTTGAGATATTAATTTCTGTCGCACCATCTTGATAAACATGGCCCATCTGACTGCCTTGGTAGCTGGTGACTTCAGCAATACTTTCTCTTCCCTCTTGCCGGCCTCCAATGGTCCACTGATCAAGAGTGCCGCTTTCAAAGTCATCTTGAAAAATTGCGGCCTGTGACACGGGAGATGTAAAAAGTACACTCAAAGCCAAAATAATAATTGTTTGTTTCATCTTCCTTCCCTTTCCAAAAAATTTTCTTAAAAATGTTTGCGCACAACTACGCAATCAGGCAAAATGGGGGGATCTTTCCTTAGCTCCCCATATCTTGGGTCCATTGTACCCAAATACAGGCCTCTGTCAATAAAAATTTATTAGACCTTGCTGTTCCGGTCAAACAAGATGTCATGCCAACCTTTAAAAAGCTGCCGTTTTTTGCCGTATACCCATAGCTTAAACACCTTTTCGGCACCGATAACCCGATTTTTCTTCATCGATATCAATGCAAGTAATGCCAAAAATGTTCAAACTCAACTTTATTTTCTACCCAACACACGATACAATGGATTTACTAAGTCAATTTATCGAATCTGACAGTATGATATGAAATTTTCGCGATTACAAAAAAAATGGCTCTTGCATTTAATCGGTCCTGCAGTTGTGCTGGCAGCTGTTTGGTGGGCCGGGCCGGCAAAGGTCTGGGCTGTATTATCCAAAGCCGATCCAACATTCATCGCCGCCGCGATTGTACTGACAATCCCCATGGCTCTTATCAAGGGCATCCGGTGGCGGCTCCTGCTGGACAGCTATGATATTAAACTCAGCTTCGCTGACAGTACAAGCATGTATGCTACGGGGATGTTCTTTTCCGCGGTTACACCGGGCAGGGTTGGGGATCTGGTCAAAATTGCAATGCTGATAAAAAAAGGATACAGCACCGCAAAATCGGTGGCGTGCAATATTATTGACCGATTGTTTGATGTTGGAATGGTTTTGCTGGCGGGATATGCCGGAATGGTGTATTTTTCTGCTCAGTTTGCAAAACAACTAAAAATTGTCAATATTTCCGGCGGCGTTGCACTGGTTTTATTCGTTTTGCTGGTGGCTAAACGACATTTAATAAAAAAACTGGCCACGAAACTTATCCCCAATCGCTATCGTTCTGTGGCCGGTGAGTCCTGGAATGAAATAGCGGGCGGACTTAGCAAAGGCAGGGTCGTACATAAATTATTAATGGTTCTGTGGACCGTCTTATTTTGGGCCATCTATTTTACCGCGATTTACCTTTGCGGAATAGCGGTGGGCATTCATGTTTCTTTCTTTTACATCAGCGGCTGTGCCGCCGTGGCCATGCTGCTGTCACTGCTGCCAATAACGGTTGCCGGAGCGGGTACGCGTGATGCGGTCTTTGTACTTTTGTTAGGCCAAATCGGAATCGTCAGGGAACAATGCCTTGCATTTTCAGCTTTGGTTTTAACTTTGTTCTTGCTCAATTGCGCAATATTTTACCTGATATCAATCATTTTCAAACCCAAAGAAATTCCGACGGATTAATCCCTGACAGGACTGTTCAAGTCAAAAACTATATAGGGGGGCGATCCGATTTTAATCGTTTTGTCGTTTTCATCCTTTTCCCCGGCAGCGCCAGGAAAGATTTCAAACTTGTACTGTTTCTGCAACGGCTTGATAAGCGGAGCTAACTGCTGATAGGCCGGTATTAGATAGCGAGGGTACTTTTGGGCCTCCGCATATTTATTTATATCAGCGATGGACCTTACCTCAATAATTTCTCTGTCTAAGTACCACGCTATCTCAGGCCTGTAATGCGCACCCTTTACGGCATTCTGGATACGAACAAAACTTTCAAAGCTCAGCAATGCCGTATCCGCCGGTATATCCCTATTCAGAGTTTTAAAAAGCTCCACCTTTTCTCTCGAAAAATCAACGCGTTCGTAATAATTGTTCCAGCCCGCAACGCAAGGCACAAAAATAGCGCCGAGAATAACCACATAACCCACAATAGAGACCGCCGGATGGATCTTTCGCAAAAAATCGCAAATTAAAACGACCGCCAAAGCAACAGCGATGGCAACAAAGGGCACAAAAGGAGTTTCCCAGTATTGATGCCACCAGAGCGCTCCTTTCAGTATAAAAAGCTGAAATACCCCTGGCATCAGAAATAGCCAAAATTGCGGAAATCTTTGCGGCGTCACACTATTTTTTTTGGCATCTGTAATCGACATAAAGGTAAATAACTGCCCAAGTGTCAAGTAGAGTATACTTATTATTAAAATTGGCTGGGTGAAATTGGTCACCGCATACTCCCAGAATCTTACAAACCACTTCGACCAATCGTGTTCGGCCATTTCCCCGGAACCAGCCCGCCATTTGTATAATGCAACTATTTTTTGCCAGTCCCAATTGTGGCCTGCTGCCATAATCGTAAAATCTATGAGTAAACTGGACAAGGGGGCGATAATGAGTATTGCCAGTAATGTTTTGTCGGGAAATTGCTTCCGGCGAACACAACGAAACACATAATGAACACCAATGGCCATCGCATAAAAGAATCCCTCCCAGGAAAGTTGCAAGAGCAGAAAAAGTAAAATAGCCAATATTAATTTGTGATATGCGTTGGGGTGATGCCGGGTTTTTACAGAACCAATGACAACCAAATAGAACCAGCAGGCCGCTAATCCAGCCGGTGTGACCCAACCCCGAACCCCAAAATATCCGGTGATGGGAAAGATGACAAACAGCAGCCCCGCTATCAATGCGGTTTTATTGTCCAGCAATGCTTTTAACAACTTAAGAAAGATCAGCAAGCTGATGACCGCTCTTATTATTCCACCTACGCGCAAACCTCTCTCGTCAGCTCCAAAGACAAGCATATCTAGTGCCGGCAGAAATAAACCAAGCTGAGGATGGTCCAATGAACGATTTGGATTGATGGTCGGAGGATCGCCAACAGCCCAAACGGCCAATCCCTTTGTATATTCCAAATCGTATTTTAGGAAATTTTTGGCCCGCCATGCCGAAGCCGCTTCTGCCCAGCTGTGTAAACCGGTAAAAGGTCTGTTAATGTCGCGAGCCATTGCGGCAATCAGTAAAATACAGAGCAATCCGGCAGTCAGCCAAAAGTATTTATCCTTTTTTTTGTTAATTATCACTGAGTCGTCCATTATTAACTTTCGTAACTTCTATCCTAACCCGGACAAGCCGGAAATCCTAAATCCGAAGCACTAAATCCGAAACAAATCTTAAATTCAAATAACCCAAATTCAAAACAATACGATTTCGTGACCACTTTGCGTTCAATTTCATTTGTAAGTGCCGACTAAAGATGTCGCCCTTTCAGGGCTAAACAGTATGAGAGATCCGATACCGGTGGTTTCACCACCGGCTATTGTATGAAAGCCCTCCGGGCTTATTATGATATTATAATGGGATTTTGTGACCACTTTGCGTTCAATTTCATTTATAAGAGCTTAATTTTCAAAACAAAAAAGCCGTTTTCGACACGGGCCGTTGTTTTGAATTTTGTATTTTCGATTTTGAGTTTGGTTCGAGTTTGTTTCGAGTTTCGATAGTCACATTAATTTTGTGAAAAAAACTTGATCGTTTTTGTCAGCCCTTCGTCGAAACTCGCACCCGGCGTAAAACCGGTCGCTGTAATTTTCTCGATACTTGCCTGGGAATGCTTCACATCGCCAGCCCGCGGGGGTGCATATTGAATCTGCGACGAAGAGTGAGTCAATTCAATAATCTTTTTAGCAATATTATTGATCGTCTGCCGTTTTCCATAGGCGACATTAAAGACGCCAGTCAACTCAGTGTGTTCAGCCAGATAAACATTGGCCGCGACAATATCCTTGACGAAGATGAAGTCCCGTGTCTGCTCGCCATCGCCAAAGATGGTCATGGGTTCATTGCGAACGGCCTTGTGAATAAAAATCGGGATCGCCGCCGCATAGGCACTGCCGGGATCCTGTCGCGGGCCGAAAACATTGAAATACCGCATACAGGCCGTTTGGAGCCAGCCCTCATCAGAAAATATCCTGCAGTAATACTCACCATCCAGCTTGGTGACCGCATAAGGACTCTTGGGTTCGGGAACCATTGTCTCCCGTTTGGGAACGGTGGGATTGTCGCCATAATTGGCGGCCGAACTGCTGAAACACAGCTTTTTGACCCCTGCCTCAGCGGCGGCCTGCAGGACATTAATCAACCCCTTGGCATTGATCTCAACACATTCAATGGGCTTTTCCATCGACTCCGGCACGCTGATCATCGCCGCCATATGGAAAATATAATCAACCTCTTCAACCGCCTGCTTGACGCATTGGCGATCCGTTATTGAACCTTCGATAAACTCGACATCAAATGCTTTCAGATTCTCTTTGTATCCGCTTCGCAGGTTATCCAGAACCCGCACTTCGGCCTTACCCTGAAAATGTTCAACAATATGGCTGCCGATAAACCCGGCACCGCCCGTTACTAAAACACGCATCGTATAACTCCTATATCCCTAACCCGGACAAGCCGGAAATTCTAAATTCGAAGCACTCAATCTGAAACAAACTCTAAATTCAAAACAATATGATTTTGTGACCACTTTGCGTTCCATTTCATTTATAAGAGATTAACTTGGGGCGGTTGAACCGCAACCAAAAAAAAAGAAACCGCAGATTTCACAGATTTACACAGATTTTTAAAAGAAAAGAGCTAACGCAAGGGTTGAATGAAATACCCTGACAGAATAATAACTCGGTTATTCGACCCCTACAGGGTCGAAAACTTCTCGCATCAACAAACCACGGGTTTCGCTTCGCTACACCCGCGGCTATTATTGTTAGA
>JAGGWF010000162.1 GCA_021157685.1 Planctomycetota bacterium
AATCGGGGTGACAGGACTTGAACCTGCGACCTCATGACCCCCAGTCATGCACTCTAGCCAAACTGAGCTACACCCCGTTGGCTATGATTATAGCATGCTGGTTGGACACGGCAATGATTTTCTTTGCATTTTCGGATACTCAAAATTATCGAAGAGTGGAAGTATGAATAGCTGACAAAAAAACAGAGCCGCAGAAACATACGGCTCTGTCAATGGACTGTTTAACTTTTACTATTTCAGCCAGCGATGCTATTTCTCCTCGATGACTTTTCTTTCCGTTATTTCCGCGTTTTTTTCTGTGTCGGCTTTTTAGTCTGCTGCTGAACCCGCTTTGAGCGTTCACGCCGCTGGCGTTCAAACCGCTCCATTTTCTGCTTGAATTCAGCGTCTTTTTTATCAATCATCGTCTGAAGTGCTTCAACGGTGCGGGTGGCGTTCTCTTCGGCAGCGATCTTCTTTATTCCCTCGAGTTCCGCAAGGGCCTGTTTGTGGCTGTCCACCCGTTTAGCCAGCATTTCCTGATAGGCCTGCTGACGATCCATCGAGGGGCCTCGACGGCTCGGAGAAACTCTGGGTATGCCTCCGTCACGCTGTCTCGGAGCGGAAACACCGGCTCCTTTACGTTTCTGTCCAGCTTCTTTCTCGGTTGAAGTTTCAGCCATCACCAACGCCGAAATAAAACAAACCGCTAACACCCATCCTATGGCTTTTCTCGTTTTCATTTTCATTCTCCTGTAAAGAAAATTAGTCCCTTAAGGGTTTATTTACTGGGCCGATTCATCGGCGGACGAGCCTGAGTGGACAACCATACTATCCTCACCAACCGGATCCGGAGCGTCTACCCCCTCAAATCGCAGATGATCCTCGTCCTGCACGGTTATTCGGATTAATGTCTTGCCCTTAAACTTCCCGCGAAGAAGGTTTTCCGACAACGGGTCTTCAATATACCGTTCAATAGCACGACGCAATGGGCGTGCTCCAAACTCCGGGTTGTATCCCTTATCAATCAGGAATTCCTTGGCGCTGCTCTCTATATCCAGATGCAAATCATGCTCAAGGAGCCGCTTAAATACCTTATTGAGTTCGTATTCCACGATCGTGGTCAGGTCGTCACGCGTCAGTGAACGGAAGACGATCTGGGCGTCGAGCCGGTTCAGGAATTCCGGACGGAAGTGGCGTTCCATCTCTTTGTCCAGAAGTTCTTTCATTTTTTCAAAGTTGTTTTCCTCGGTTTGCTTGCCAAAACCAAAACCGGATTGATTTTTAATCAGGTCGGCACCGATATTACTGGTCATAATCAGGATCACATTTTTGAAGTCCACATGTCGGCCGAACGAATCCGTCAGCCGGCCTTCTTCCATGATCTGCAACAACATATTGTACACATCTGAGTGGGCCTTTTCAATCTCGTCTAAAAGAAGGACCGCGTAGGGACGGCGGCGAATCCGCTCTGTCAACTGGCCACCTTCCTCATAGCCAACATAGCCGGGAGGCGCCCCGACCAAGCGGCTGACAGTGTGTTTTTCCATGTATTCACTCATGTCGATCTGGATCATCGCATCCGAATCGCCAAACATAAACTCCGCGATGGCACGAGCCAGCAAGGTTTTACCAACGCCACTGGGGCCGATGAAAACAAAGCTGCCCATCGGACGATTAGGGTCTTTCAGGCCGCTTCGGCTCCGGCGTACCGCTTTGGACAGCGCCGTAATCGCTTCGTCCTGCGAAACCACTGTCTTGTGCAGTTCGGCCTCCATTTCAAGTAATTTCTGGGCCTCTTCTTTTTCCAGACGAGTCAGCGGCACACCCGTCATCTTGCTGACAACCTCAGCAATCACTTCGGCGTCAACCTCCCCAACCGTTTCACTACTCTTTTCCTGCCACTTCTTCTGGATAGCGGCTTTCTCATCCAGAATCCGCTGGATATCATCACGCAACGCAGCCGCTCTCTCATAATCGGCAGCGCGGACAGCCTCATCCTTTTCTGCCTGCAGTTTTTCTATCTTGGATTCAATCTCTGCTAAATCCGGTGGAGGCGTCATATTTTTCAGCCGAACCCGTGCTCCGGCCTCATCGACAACATCAATCGCTTTATCCGGAAGACAGCGGCCTGAAATATAACGCGTTGAAAGCTCCACCGCCTGACGCAGCGCTTCATCCGTAAAATGAACCCGGTGATGTTCTTCGTAACAATCACGCAACCCCTTAAGGATTTCAACCGTTTCTTCTTTGCTGGGCGGCTCAACGATAATTGTCTGGAAACGACGCTCCAGAGCCGCATCTTTTTCGATGTACTTGCGATATTCATCAAAAGTCGTCGCTCCAATACACTGCACCTCACCTCGAGACAGTGCGGGTTTGAGTACATTCGACGCATCGATCGCTCCTTCGGCGCCGCCGGCGCCCACTAAGGTATGCAGTTCATCGATGAACAAAAGGATATTGCCCGCTCTGCGAACCTCGTTAATCACCGCCTTAATGCGTTCTTCAAACTGGCCGCGATACTTCGTACCCGCAACCATCATCGCCAGGTCAAGTACGACCAAGCGTTTTCCCTTTAATATCTCCGGCACTTCGTGGCCGATAATGCTCTGAGCAAGCCCTTCGACGATGGCGGTTTTTCCAACGCCGGCTTCTCCGAGAAGTACAGGGTTATTTTTAGTCCGGCGGCAAAGAATCTGGACCAACCGCTCGATTTCCGTCGCGCGGCCGATCACAGGGTCAAGTCCGCCCTTGGTAGCCAGTTCGGTCAGGTCTCTGCCAAAACTATCCAGTGCCGGCGTCTTACTCTTGGCGGCTTTGGCAGCCTGCGCAGCAGCCGGATTCATCTTCATCCCCATGGACTGATAGGAGTTGTCCTCAATACCCGCACCCAACAGATTCAGCACCTCCTGGCGGACATCCTCCAGTTTCAATCCAAGATTCATCAGTACCTGAGCCGCAACGCCCTCGCTTTCGCGCAACAGGCCCAAAAGGATATGCTCCGTACCAACATAATTGTGATTGAGAGAACGGGCTTCTTCAATCGCAAATTCGATAACTTTTTTAGCCCGCGGAGTCTGGGGCAACTTGCCCATCGTTACCATATCCGGGCCGCTCTTGACGAGCTTTTCGATCTCAAGGCGGAGTTTTTTGACATCCACATCAAGATTTCGCAAAACATTGGCCCCGACGCCGTTGCCCTCTTTCACTAAACCCAATAAAATATGCTCTGTACCGATATATTCGTGGTTGAATCGTTGGGCCTCCTGATTGGCCAACGCCATTACTTTTCTTGCACGGTCTGTAAAACGCTCAAACATAGCTGTTCCCTTAATCTTTCAAATACCTTTGTTTCCTAACCCACGCATTCTAATACAGACATCTCGCCTGTCAATCGCTGTTCCAATCCCCAATAAATATGTTTATCCTCCGTATCTATAGCGTTTCAGAGTCTGGATTGTTCAGCACACATCCCAATATTAGGAAATTTTACATCCTATCTATCGACAAAATACCGGGGCCACTTTCGCAGAAATAGCATAAATATCGCTGGGTACAGGAAAGTAAGGATGGCCTAAATAATCAACTCACCAACAAAATTCACTAAAGTCCGGATAAATTTAAGGAAGGGGGAGGGAGGATATTCCGGGCATTTCCAAAAAAAAAAGTAACAAAAAGGATAGATAATCTGTTAAAATGGTAAGGAATTTTGACCAATGTGGAGAGATTGGTCAAAATGGCATCATAATTTTCTATTTCTTATCCTTCGTTTTTCTTCCAATCTCAGTTTGTATACAGACACTGACCGATTGCACCATTATAAATACTATACACCTGAACTTTGACAAAAAACCTGTTTTTGAGTCAATATCAAGGTTCTCGCGTTCCCGTGCCCTTGGTTCAAAATGGGTTCGTTTGGTGATTTTCGGTTTTTGAGCCAAAAATGATGTTCTTACC
>JAGGWF010000139.1 GCA_021157685.1 Planctomycetota bacterium
AGCTACTTCTCTTTGGGATGTGAAATATTGTGTAGGTCATATATTGTCTTTGTCAAAATAGCACTGCCCCTGATTCTATTTTATACTTCGTATTGCTGTATTGATTATGATTTCTTCAGAAATGATTATACGGCTCAATATAATGCATTAAAAGCAGATTCCAGCCAGTCGGAAAATGCATGGGATCATTATGTTCAGGCTGCTGTGAATTATGAGAAAATGGAAGATGACCTTCAGGAGGTCGTAGATGATGGATTATGCTCTGAGCAATTGAAGATTACTGATAATCAAAAAGAACAGTTAGAAAAATGGTTCGATGACAATGCTTCTTCTTGGACAAGTCTCAAAAAGGCAGTGTCCATTGATTACTGCAATGCCACCCATGAGCACATTTCTATCTTGGATCATATGGATCGAGATGATTTTTCAAGCCCAAGTGATACTGGTTATGGTCAAATTAAACAACTTTATCATAATGCCAATGCAGGCCGTCTTGTAGGAATAATAGATATCGACTGGTTCGACTTATTTCAAATGCAACTTATATCATCAAAGCATTTTGTCAATGGCAAGTCTATTATGGATCAGCTTGTGGGCTATGCCATGCTTGCAAGAAGTGTCAAACTCCTTTCGAAACAAGATAGTTATGAGCTTGAGGATATGGAAAATGCCCGAAAAAAACTGAATGAACATTTCCCCATCGGCATTCCACCATTAAACATTGAAGGTGAAACACTTGTGATTTGTAGTTCTATTAGCGGCATGATCAATCAAGTTAAAATCCCCACTCAAACCCCTTTGAACCCAATGTTTTTGGCGTTAGGTTCAACTGCAAGCATAGAAAAACAGGCACGAAAAAACCACATGACTCTGTTAAGACAATCTCAGAAAGGCATTGAGATTGAATCAGACAGCTTTTCAATAATAGGTTTTCCAATAATGACGAAAATGATGTTCAGTATTTTAGATCCCAGCATTGCCAGGATTTACGAAATCTCTCACAGAGCAGAAACATATCTTTCGGCAGCTTACTTCCTGCTTGATCTTGAAGAATATCAGCTAATGAAAGGATGCTATCCTGTCGATGTTTCACAACTTGATGATGCTGGCCTAACTTCCCCGTTGCCTAATGACCCAGATACTGATGGCAAGATTATTTATAGTAATGATGGGGACAGAGCTATTCTGTATGCTGTTGGCAGAAACGGCAAAGATGATGGAGGGTATAAAGATGATAAGAAATCAGACAAAAAACGGGATGATATGATTTATTGGGAAAGAAATTTGAAAGAAGTGCCTGAGATAGAGACAGGAGCAAGCACTTGAAGAATAAGATTAAATCTTTAGGGGTATTAGCACTTGTTGTAGCTGTTTCCATCCTGTTTGTCCTTGCTCTTAAGTTATGGAACTGGACTACTGAAGATGATCAAAAGATATCCCAAGAAAAATGGTGAGAAGGAGGGGAATTAAAGGTGTCAGGAATCTTTTCTGGTTGACTTTCGCTTTATTTGGTTATGTGAATGAAACGATATCCGGTATTTTTTCGATTTGCTGTTTGCTGTCTTTGCTATATTAAGTAGTTCCAGCCTCCCACTGAACCACTCCCTGTCACCACAATGGCGATAGGATTAGTTCTTGTCAAACAACAGATAAACACTAAAATACTGGGCAGATGAGCCATGGTGGCTTGAGTAAGGAAGAATATGTTATTCAACTACAACCATAAGGAGAATATCTTATGCTTAATAAATTAGGATTGGTCTTATTGGGCTTTGTGGCGGGTTTAGTGATTGGTGGTGTAGGGGCAATGGCATGTTTCGGTTTTACAATTTCCCGTGGAATGTTTACACTTCAGGATATGGATATATTAAGAGCGGAAGACACCGCCACCTAAGCGTATTTGGATAAGTCGCCACAAATAGGCATCTGGGCACTTGAGAACTATCTTGATTTCTTCAATGCGGTGATTGACCAAAGGACTGACGAGATTGACAAAACAACCAATGAAGCACAAAGTGTTTTTATGTTCACTGACCCAAAATTAAGATGGATCAGCTATGTCCGACTTGGCTTATTGTATGAAAAATTAGGAAACGAAACAAAAAAAGACGAATCATTTCAGAAGGCAACCGAAATATTTGGGCGGAAAGTAAAAGAGGGAAAAGTCGATGATTTCATGATCAAAGTTGTTGAAGGATTAGATAAGGATTTTGAGCCATTTGACTTTGAAGCAGAACAATAACAGTAAAGAACAACCACCCCACCACTAAAAATAAGATTTGCTCCTACACAGTCAAACACTAAAATAGTCAGGACTGGAGCCATAATGGCTCAAGGGAAACTATTCCTACTTATTTATTGACTACTACAAACCTACTCCATAGTATCAGATTTAAGATTTAACTCATCTTGGGCAATTCTGGTAGGTCTGGTGGGGTGTTAAAACTATTTCTTACAGGACTACAGAAAAACAGTAAAATGCTGGGCAGAAGAGCTAGAGTGGCTTGAGGATATTTCCCTTGAATTTCAACTTTAGATTGGTACAATAAGAAGGAATTCTAAAGAAAGGAGCTGTCTATTATGCAGCGAATATGTATTCGGAGCTTTTTTATCTGTTTGTTTTTAAGCCCTTTTGCATTGGGAGAAACACCACAACAAGATCCTATTGAACCAGTCATTAATGGGATTATCAGTAACTCAGAACTGCTCAATAATATTTCTTTCGAATACTCTGTTGAGTATCGCTATTCTGACCCATGGAGAAAGAAAAAAGAAGAAAGCAGAAACTCGATATTTCTAACACAAAATCCTGTTCCTGTGACGATTTCACGGTCAGGTATTTTTGTGCGAGAAACAGATGCATTCAAAATCACCAGTAAGGTACTTGCAGATCAACTGACTCTTATCGATGAGTCTGTTTATTCAGATGGAGTCAAAGTCACCAGAATTGACCCACAGTCAAAAACTGCTAGGACTACTCCTGCAAAGGAATTTACTCGTGGGGATTTAAGTTTTTTCCCAGACAAATACCAAAATCTCTTTTTAGATGGTCGAAGTATCCAAGATATTTATAATTCAGGTAAAGCTGTATTTTCTTATTTAGGACAACGGGTATATGATGGCGTTCAGTGCGAAGTATTAGAGATAACCCATTCTTTAAAAACACCAAAAAATGCTTTCACTAAAGATAGAGTATGGATAGCTCCTGAAAAAGGATATTTAATTAAACATGGAATTTCGTTTAAGACTGATCCAAGCCAGCCCATCAATAGTATCACCACAAAGTTCAAAGAAATCTCGGATGGGATTTGGAATTACTCTGAAGTTTTGTTTGAATCTTTTCCCTTAAAAAACAAAGAACCTGATGTTATACAACATCTGAAGATGAACAATATCAAAGTAAATCAGGATATATCCAATGAAGTCTTTGTGCCAGATTTGACGGGTGTAAGTGTAGTACAACCTGAGCCATGATGGCTATAGATCGCCCTGCTTATTCCTACTTTTACCCGTAAGTAGTGGAACAGTTGAAACAGTTTTTCTTTTCTCCCGCAGAAAAATAAGCCCTGTCGCCACAATGGCGATAGGATTAGCACCCCTCATACCGCTCTATCTACGAAATCATGTTGACAGTGTAATCTTATCAACTCTTTTTCTCAAAGGGATAAGCCTCAAATGAATTTTCGTCCTGAGTAAGCAGTCTAAAGAACTTTGGATGTATGTAGAGCTTTTCTCTGCCTACATCAATCTCTTTAAGCACCTTTATCTCGACCAGCTTTTTAAGATATAAAGAAGCAGTCTGTCTTTTTGCTATATTCTTTTCTACGATATTGCCAATACGGCAATACGGCTGTTCAAAAATAGTTTCTACCAGTTCGCGTGAATAGACTTTTGGCAGTGACTGGTTTATATAATCACAGGTATGTGATAGCAATTCCAGAGTGGTTTTAATTTTATTTGTCGTCCAAGCCGCTGTTTCCTCTACCGCTTCTAAAACATATATAATCCAATCCTGCCAATTATTATCCTCTGTAACCTTTCTCAAGAGAGCATAGTATTGACTTTTGTTATTAATGAAATACCTGCTAAGATATAAGACAGGTATATCAAGCAATTCCTCCTGTATCAGCAGAAGGAGATTAAGAATTCGTCCCGTCCTGCCATTACCATCAGAGAAGGGATGTATTGCCTCAAACTGATAATGCATAATTGCCATACGAATCAGCGGGTCAATATCTGGGTTAACATTTACAAACCTCTCCCAATTGGCAAGTTTGTTTCTGATAATAGTTTCACCTTCTGGTGGTGTATATATCACTTCACCTGTGGCATCATTAGCCAAAGCTGTACCAGGGACTTTGCGGATATCAACTTGGATATCCCTAAGGGTTCTGCAAACCGCTATCGCAGTCGATGTGCAAACGGGTCTTTCTTGAATCGCCAGGTATCCTTGGTACAGTGCCTGACGATACCGCAGGGTTTCCTTAGTTGCATGGTCTGCCTTTTCTTCATTGCCAGATGCAAATTGAAACAATTTGTCTGTAGTGGTTACAATGTTCTCAATTTCTGAACTGACCTTTGCTTCCAGCAACGGGATCGTATTTATAAGGACTGTCGGATTGGGAATAAGTTCCCCTGCTTGTTTCAAAGCAGCCAGTGCACTTCGAGCAATGATGCATTTCTTTAAGATTTCTTTGCTTTCAATGTCTACCTCAGGAGGCAGAAGAGGCAAATCATCATATGGCTTAGACCTATCATATGGCATATATCACGACCTTTAGTATATGTTTAATATTTCTTGTTTCATAAACATGTCGGCATTATATGTCGACGCCATAAACATTTCAATAGAATATGTCGACATTTTCGAGTTTTGTCGACATGTCGTGGCTATATGTCGATATCATAAAGATATCCGTATTGTAGATAACAGTTTGAGCAAATGAAAAAACCACTCAAAAAGAGACTGTTAAATGCTCATAATTAGCGTAAAAATAGGAGTCTTAGGGAAGAGTATTTTTCATGACTGTCTAATCCATAAAAAACAGTGTTTTAATGTGTTTTAATGCCGATTTTATGTTAGACAGTTCGTTAGACGGTTGGTTTTTCAATCATCGTTTTTGAGCTAAAAATAAGGAAAAAGACTGGAGCTGGCGGGAATCGAACCCGCATCCCCGCGATGCGACCGCGGTGTACTCCCATTATACGACAGCCCCGAAGTATGCGTTTATTATAAGCCCGGAAGACCGCTATTATTTCATCATCAGAAATAAGATAATCAATGCCAGCACCGCCGACAGGCCACCCAAAATAATAACACCAACACGGTATCTTGTCGCCCATTCTTCGGAGTATGTTTTCTCTCTGCCAATAGAAGGCTCATCTATCACCATGCCTTCTTCCAGTTCTTCGAAGGACTCGACATTGAATTTCTGTCTTGCCAGTAGTGGCGGCTGGCCGTTCCGGACGGCTTTCAGGTCACCCATGACATCTTCCATATTCCTATACCGCTCGTCCCTGTTCTTGGCCATCATCACCTCAACCACCTCGGAAATCCCGGCTGTCAGGGCGGTGTTGATGTGGTCCGGCGGGGTCAAGGACTCTTTTAAGTGCTTTTTCATCACTTCCGACGGAGTGCTGGCTTCAAACGGCACGCGGCCGGTTACCATGTGGAACAGGGTTGCCCCCAAGGCGTAAATATCCGCTCGTCCGTCAATATCCATCAATCCGCGAATTTGCTCCGGAGCGATATAATACGGGGTCCCAAACGCTTTGCCCTTTTCGTTCTTGGCCGCTTTGATATCCGATGTTTCGCGAGCGAGTCCCATATCGGCCAGTTTGACGATGTCATTTTTGTTGATCATGATGTTCTTGGGCTTGACATCCCGGTGAACCAGGCCCATGGCATGAGCATGTCCCAACGCACTAACAAGCTGCAGGATTAGGTCGATCGCTTCGTCTTCATTGAAGATTTTCCCCTTGGCTAAATCATCGTGAAGCGTTTTACCCTCGACATACTCCATCACAAAGTAGTACAGGCCTCCCACCTCGCCGACATCGATCGCCTGAACGATGTTGTTGTGGTTCATCTTGGCCGCCAGCCGTCCTTCTTTATAAAACCGTTCGACATAATCGGATTTTTGGACGAACTTTTTGGGCAGCACTTTGATGGCGACGGTGCGATCAAGAGAGACTTGTTTGGCCTTATAGACCACGGCCATGGCCCCGGACCCCAGTTTCCCCAAGATCTTGTAACCGGGAATCTGGCTGGAGACATCCTTGCTTTCCCGGATGAGATCTCGGAGGCGCTTGATCTGGGTGTTTGTCACAAATTGTTTATCAAGCAGGAGTTGCTCAAGCGTGATGGGGTCCTCGGGAGAGTGGGTCTTCTTTTCTTCGATGCAGTGGCGCACCTCGGTCTCGGTACACAGAAACTGATCGACGACCATACGCCCCATAATCGTATCATAATTCGTCACTCCACTATTGGCCAAGCATGCTCTCCTGTCGGATAATTTTAATCGCGATCCGTATAGTGACCATAACAGTCATGAGGGCCGATTATCGTCGAATAGTTTCCTTTGTCAAAGAAAAAACACCGAATATCTGTACAAAGATGGCACTTGGAGGCATATTTTCTTTGCGAGCGAAAACCATCGTTTTGGGCTGGCCCCAAAAGTCCAAACGGTCCCTTTTCATACAATATCTTCCAAAAATCCGATCGATCCGGCTCAAATGTCCGCCAAAGAACATCCAAAGGTATCTGATTAACATTCCCAACGACCATTCCGCTACACTGACCGTTGAAAACATTTCCATACGGATCAATATGCACACCTTTGGAGCCCAATAATGCTTTTTGGCAGTGTCGGCCCTGAAAATCCGCCGCTGAATGCTGGGCAATGAGCGGTGCTAACTTTTCGGCAGCCCGGCCGGTAAACCGGCAGGAGTCTGCGTCAAGGGCCGCCAACAGGATTGCTTTTTTGCCCTCTGCATCCTGTTCCTGAATGCCGGTTGGCTGGTCCAGATGCTTCTCCCAGCGAACCAGAACGCGATGAGAGCCCAAAATATCACGCGCAATACGGATAAATCGCTGAACTTTTCCCACTTCAATGAACTCTTCATGGAAGGCGTCCCAACTGACCTTGAGACGATCCAACCCGCAGTCATCCAAAAAACGAAGCTGGTTCCGCAAGTCATCGTCACTGTTCCAAAAACCGGCATTGGTTTCAAGCGAATCCAGCGGCGTCAACCCCAGCCGCGAGGCCTGCTTGAGAATTTGGGCCAGACGGTCAAAATACAAGAATGGTTCGCCGCCGGTAATGTGAACCTTTGCGTACTCTCCGGCGAGGCGAACAAGGGCCTCCCATGATTGAATAGCCGTCTCGACAGACATCAGGCCAGACGCCTGCGGACTGCAATAGTAATAGCAGAATCGACACGCCGCTGAACATCGATAAGTCAGCATCAGCCCGGCATACCGCCACCGTTTCAGCTTGGGCTGATGCCGCAACCGCCTTGCGTTAAACAAATTGTTCTGTAATTCCAGCATTTCTTAAATCCAATTATACTTGTTCAGTAGTCGGAAAGCGGCGATTATATTAAAAAAATAATTTTTTCTCAGAAATATCATGTCGCTCATGCTTCTTT
The DNA here is from genome assembly GCA_021157685.1 of Planctomycetota bacterium. GTDB lineage: Bacteria > Planctomycetota > Phycisphaerae > Sedimentisphaerales > Anaerohalosphaeraceae > 4572-13. The sequence goes on from JAGGWF010000139.1 coordinate 7,651, forward strand.
TGTCGCGTTATTATTGGACCTTTTTTGCATCCAAAAATGGGGACTTCAATATTATGTGTTTCGCAATCGTCTCTGCAACAGATATTGTGCTTTCTAAGAAAATATTCAAGCCCGTTCTGTTTACGATCTATTCAAGAAAAAAGACATTAATGTCCGATATGCGTACTAATAGTCATGGAAGCCAAACAAGATTTGTTCACGGAGCCACAGGGATGAGTAAGTACGAGATTATTGACTGCATCATGGATATCAACAAAACGGCAAGGCAGGAGTTTTTGAACCAATTCACAGTCGAGGATCTTGATCTATATTTAGAACATCTCATGCAGGTGGATTTGGAAGAAATTGCTCTGTGTGCCTAAAGTACAAATTCCCTGTTGCTCCGACGGTCCCCAAAACCGCACCAGAGGCGAAGAGATTTACTTTTCCTCCAGCATTGAATTATTATAACACTTTAATATTTCATGCTCCATAGCCGCATGATTTAAAGTATCCCTTTGCATCTGCTGTAGTGGGATGTGGAACAAGAGGAATGCCCCTCCAATTTTTTCGAGCCCCGCCAGAGGCGGTATCGGATTCCAAATCAATATGTCGCCCGCTGTGCGGGCTCTAGCATTACGGGAATATCAGGGTATTATCTATCTTTTCTAATTTTGCCGAAAACACCCCAGCCCAGCACCACCAGCAGGACAACCGCACAAAGCCCCTTGAACCACTCCGGCAGCATGAATCCGTGGGCGTGGATGATCTGGGTGATATCACCCCGAAAGATCGCATCCAAAATCAGTCCACCTGCCAGCGAACTGACCACGACGGTCAGCAAAAAAAAGACCGCGGCCCGTTTTCCCACCTGGCTCGACAGCGTCGCCAGCGTTGCGGCGTTGGTGGCCGGGCCGGTCATCAGAAATACAAACGCCGTGCCGGGGCTGAGGCCAATCGCAATTAACTGCACCGCGATCGGCACCGAGGCGGTCGCGCAAACATAAATTGGAATCCCCACGACCATCATAATCAACATCGACAGGATATAATTGCCGCCGCCGGTGAGTTTGTCCGCGAAATAGTTCTCCGGCACCAGCGCCGAAATCAATGCCGCAATAAACAATCCGATCAGCATCGAACGACCAATGTCAGCAGGAAGCGTAATAAAGCCGTGCTTAAACGCGCGGATAAGCCGGCTCTTCTTTTTCTCGTTGGAACAGCAGGAGTCGGTACATTCTTTCTTTTCTTCCGGCTGAGGGCTGGTGTCGTGATTTTCGACGGCGTTAATGAGACACCCCCCGAAGACCCCCGTGATAAACGCCACCAGCGGGCGAAAGATCGCAAAGATCGGCCCCATCAAGCTGTAGGTGACCAAAATACTGTCCACCCCCGTCTGAGGCGTTGACAGCAGGAACGAAACCGTCGCCCCCTTGCTCGCCCCATGCTTATGCAGCGACATCGACACCGGAATCACCCCGCACGAACACAACGGCAACGGCACACCAAACAGTGACGCCTTGAACACCTGCCAGAAACCCGCTCCGCCCAAGTGACGCTGGACAACATCGGCATTGATCCACACGCTCAACACCCCCGCCACCCCGAAGCCAAACAGCAGATATGGCGACATCTCAGACAAGGTGCCCCAAAAATCTAATCCAATTGTTCGCAAAAATTCAACCATCAAAAACGCTCCTTCAAACCAACAGATAACTACAACAAAATACGATAGTTAGCAAGATTTGTTCCGGTTAATTCAAAACACCCCTTTTTCAATGTTTTTTTCAATGGCGGATTCAACTCTCAAGCGTGACAAATGAGTGAAAAATAAACAGACCTATTACCCATCAGCAACTCCCTGTAATCAGTAGCTGAAGCATCCGGTGATAGATGAACAAATCAAAGAGAAACTTCGATTGCAGCATAAACAGCTTGATCCGGTAGAACTGACCATACTCTGGCCGAAAATTGCCACGCTGTTTACCGGCGGTGTCTGACGGTTGATTGTGGGACAGACAAGATGGCCGAGCTACTGAAAACGGCTAAAAACCGTTAGTGTAGTCGGGTTTCCCGTCGTCGCTGTCGTAGGTTTGTGTATCGCCGGGCATCTCTTCACAGATGACCACCCGCTCGATGTGTTCGGTTTTTTTCGTGTGGCTGTCCACCGTCACAAGTATTCCGTTGATGCGCACATCGTCAGAAGCGATCTCAAAGGAGTACGGCATCTGCGTTCGAAACGCCCGCACGACACTGTCCACATTACGACCCAGCACCGAATCCATCGACCCGGTCATTCCGATGTCCGTGATATACCCCGTCCCCGCCTTGAAGATGCGTTCATCGGCAGTCGCGATATGCGTATGGGTTCCGAAAACACAGCTCACCTTGCCGTCGAGATAGTAGCCCATCGCCACCTTTTCGCTGGTGGCTTCGGCATGGACTTCCACAAATATAATGTCCACCTCATTTTTCAATTTCGGCAGCAAGGCGTCAATTTTCGCATAGGGACAATCCGCCGGTTTCATAAAGATGCGGCCGATCAGTGTTACCACCGCCACGGTCGCCCCTTTGGCGGTCTGGTAGATCGCAAAATCCTTGCCGGCGGCGTAAGGAGACAGGTTTGCCGGACGGACAAGATTGTCCTGGGTTTCGAGCGTGGGGATGATATCCCGCTTGCGGTAGCAATGGTCGCCCAGCGTGACCAGATGCACCCCATATTTGCCGAGTTTTTCGTGGATCTGCTTCGTCAGGCCCGACCCTCCGGCGGCGTTTTCTGCATTCGCAATCACACAATCAATCTCATTTTCGACAACAAACGGATGCAACTGCTCTGCCAGAATCCGCCGCCCCGGGCGTCCAACAATATCACCAATGCAAAAAACCTTTATCTTCATTGCTGTCCTTCTATGTAAACCCAAAACACTAAATCCGAAATAGGAATATAAAAAACATACATTCCTATCTACCTATATTCCTAATATCATCGTGCATATTCGACACAACGCACTTCACGGAGCAGTGTTACCTTGATCTCACCGGGATAGGTCATTTCGTCTTCGATTTTCTTGGCGATGTCGCGGGCGGTTTTCAACGCCACAGCATCATCGATCTTGTCCGCATCAACCACGACGCGAACCTCACGACCGGCCTGGATCGCATACGAATTTTCCACGCCCTCAAAAGCGGTAGCGATACCCTCAAGTTTTTCCAGCCGCTTGATATAGCGTTCCAGCGTCTCTCTGCGGGCGCCGGGCCGTGAGGCACTGACCGCATCGGCGGCCGCCACCAGCGGCGTATAGTGATTGTTTGCGACAACATCTCCGTGATGGGCTTCGGCGGCGTTGAGGACAATATCCGACTCCTTGAACCGACGCAGGAAATTGGCCCCGATCGCCGGGTGGCCGCCTTCGGTCTCGCGGTCCATGGCCTTGCCGATATCGTGCAGCAGACCCGCACGCCGGGCAATGGAGCCGTCCAGACCCAGTTCATCCGCCATCACCTGCGCCAAAAAGGCCACTTCCACACTGTGCCGCAGCACATTCTGGCCGTAGCTGCTGCGATAGTGCAGCGCTCCCAACATCCCGATGATTTTATTATTCAAACCACGAACATCCACTTCATCGGCCGCTTCTTTACCCAACTGCATCACGCGGGAGTGGACATCTTTTTTCGCCTGGTTGACGATCTCTTCGATCCGTGAGGGATGGATGCGGCCGTCCTGGATCAGTCGTTCCATGCTCAATCGGGCCACTTCCCGACGGATCGGATTAAACCCGCTGACCACAATAATGCCTGGTGTGTCATCGACGATCACATCGACGCCGGTCGCCTTCTCAAAGGCCCGAATGTTTCGCCCCTCGCGGCCAATGACCCGCCCCTTCATGTCGTCGCTGGGGATATCCACCATCGAAACGCTGACCTCGCAACTCTGTTCGGCCGCATAACGCTGGATAGAGAGACTGAGGATCTCTTTGGCTTTTTCTTCGGCCATCTCTTCGGTTTGACTGACCTTTCTCTCGATAACCTGGTTCATCTCCCGCTCACACTCATCCTCCAGCCGGGTCAAAAGAAGATCTTTGGCTTGTTCGGCGTTCAGCGAAGTGATTTTCAGGAGCTGGTTTTTCTGCTGAACCATCACATTCGCCAGTTCCTTATTCCGATTGTCGAAGGTTTTCGTCTGGCGGTCCAGTTCGTTTTGCTTGTTGCCAAGCTGGCGTTCCTGTTGCTGAACCTTATCCCGCTGGCGGTCAAGGTTATTCTGCTTCTTGGACAGGTCCATCTCCTGCTGGCGGAGTTTGTTTTCCTTGGTATTGACCTCGGAGGAAAATGCCTCTCGCTTTTTCATCACCTCTTCAGTCGCATCCAGACGGGCCTCTTTGACGATTGTTTCGGCCTGCTTCTTCGCGGTTTCAAGCCGGATCTCAAGATCGTCCTGAAGCGATTTATTTCGAGCATTGGCGACGGCCTTCAGGACAAAATAAGCAATCGTCGTACCGACCAAAACACCCGGCAAAAGTCCATAAAATATGCTTAATCCATCAATTGCAGCTAGTATTCCCATTCTTTAGTACCTTTCATAATCACAGTCAAATGTATGTAAATCTGCAGAAGGACACCACTGGGAAAATGCAAGCAAACTCGAAAGAAGTGAGCAAAAGAAAATCAGTAATCGTGGCAAATAAGGGTAAAATCAGTCCAGTATCATCAAAGGATACACCGATCCCTCTTAAACCATAAGTTGCTTTTCAGGTTCAAAAAGACGGATTTATCGGCCTCAATTTCCGGACAACTCCCTTTAATGTCCTTGAATTTCACCACAACTATCACTTAAATTCCCTTTCGTCATACTCACCTATTCAGCCGGGTTGCGGACTCGACAGCCAATAAAACCGCCTTTCGCCCTGCCGGATGACATCAGTGTTCTTAAAAGCACTGCTCGCAACTTGCCTTCTGCAAGTTGGCCTTCTCATCTGTTTAGTTAAGTCACAATGACAGAACCCAGAGAGAACACATTATTTCATCTTAAAGATGAAACCTTGATAGTACACAATTTATCTATCGGGTCAAGAAAAATATTGCATCGGCCATTTTAGTCCGAAATAAGTAGATATAAAACATCCGATACAGAGGGGTTGATAAATTAGGTGCCCGAAAACATCCTGAAGACATTGCTATCCGCCCCCGTAGCAACCAACTCATTCGCATCATCGTACCAGTAATACTCCAACGCGTCCCCATCCGTGTCAGTCGAGCCAGTCCCATCCAACGGAACCAAAGCATAACGGAAGAAGTCGTAGCACTATTGGCCGAACACCATGCGAAACAGCCGGAAGGTTACCCCTATGTGTTTTTGCCCGTCAAGCGGTACGATTATCTTCAAAAGATCCGTATGGAAG
>JAGGWF010000184.1 GCA_021157685.1 Planctomycetota bacterium
AACTTGCCTTTGTGATTGAACGGCTTGGTAAACTCCTTGACTGTCGCCTCGACATTAGGTCGAATTTTTCGTCGCTGGGGCGGAATCGATTTGATATTTCTGTTCCGCTTACCGAGAAGATAGTTTGATCGATCAAAATAATAGGTTCGCTTATCACTTTGTTGTTTGGCGGGACAGCTATTGTTCAATGGGCATTGTTCACAAATCGTTGAATCAAAGCACGCTTTGTATCGTGTCTTTGTTTTCTGGGAATGAACGGTTTGCTGGGGACACTTATTCGACGCTGATGGAATTGAGGGGTGCCCCAGTGTCCTTTTCCTATTTGTCTTTTGCTTTTCTGGCGTTTCGCCGCCGATCGCCTTCTTTAAGGAGGCGTTTTCGGATTCGGATTGATTTGGGTGTGATTTCGACCAGTTCATCGTCCTGGATATATTCGAGCGTCGCTTCCAAGCTCATGATTCGCGGCGGGCGTACCTTGGCGGCGTCATCTTTTCCGGATGACCGCACATTGCTCATTTGTTTGGCTCTGGACGGGTTGACGGGGATGTCCTTGTCTTTGCAATGTTCGCCGACGACCTGGCCCTCGTAGATTTTCTCAGCGGGCGTGACGAAGAAGATACCGCGGTCGTAGAGGCCGTCGAGTGCGTAGGCGGTTACGGTGCCGGTCTCGGTGGCGACCATCACCCCGGCCTGCCGCTGCGGGATGGTGCCGCGCATCGGTTCATATTGCTCAAAGGTGTGGTGCATAATCGCACGGCCCTGTGTGGCGGTCAGGATGCGGGCGTGCAGCCCGAACAGACCCCGCGAGGGGATCATAAATTCCATGTGGATGAAGTCGTCGGCGCCGGATTTGGCATCCATGCTGATGAGCTCGCTTCGCCGGTCGCCCAAAAGCGACATGACGGGGCTCTGGCAGTCGATGGGACAATTGATGACCAGCCGCTCGATGGGTTCCTGTCGCAGGCCATCGACCATTCGGATGATGACGCTGGGTTTACCGACGCAGACTTCGTAGCCCTCCCGCCGCATATTTTCCAGCAGGATGCCCAGGTGCATCAGGCCTCGGCCGGAGACCTTGAACTCTTCCGGCGTCACACCTGGTTCCACACGCAGGGCGACATTGATCTGCACTTCCTTGTCGAGGCGATCTTTGATCTGGCGGCCGGCAACATATTTACCATCGGTGCCGGCGAACGGTCCGTCGTTGATGCGGAAGGTCATGTGCATGGTCGGTTCGTCAATGGTGACGATCGGCAGGGCGCTGGGTTTGTCGGCGCAGGCGATGGTGTTTCCGATGTTCACCGGGTCGAGTCCGGCGATGGCACAGATGTCACCGGCGATAACCGTGTTGGCGTATTTTTTGCTGAGGCCGTCGAAACTGAACAATTGGGTTACTTTCTGTTGGGTGTGTTTTCCATTGCTATCGATGATGGTGATCGGTTCTGCTTGGCTGACCGACCCGGCAAAAACGCGGCCGACGGCGATCTTGCCGAGATAGTCGGAGTAATCCAGCGATGTGACCAGCATTTGAAGCGGCACATCGGGATTGTCTTTCGGGTAGGGCACCTGACTGATGATCGCGTCAAAAACCGGTTGCATATTGTCATTGGGTTTGTCCAGATCGGTGGTGGCCCAGCCGTTTTTGGCCGAGGTAAACAGGACGGGGAAGTCCAGCGTGTGGTCATCTGCTTCCAGCGCCACGAACAAATCGAACACTTCGTTGACGACATCGTCCGGGCGGGCGTCGGTGCGGTCGGCCTTGTTGACGACTACGATAGGTTTTAGATTGTGCTGGAGTGCCTTGTTCAGGACGAATCGCGTTTGCGGCATCGGCCCCTCGAACGCATCGACGATGAGCAGAACACCGTCGGCCATCTTGAGTACGCGCTCGACCTCGCCGCCAAAGTCGGCGTGGCCTGGGGTGTCGATGATATTGATCTTGTATTCTTTGCCGCTGGGGTCGGTGTATTGGATCGCGCAGTTCTTGCTGAGGATGGTGATTCCCCGCTCGCGTTCCAGCGGGTCGGAGTCCATAATGAGGCCATGCTGGCCGCCGGCGAGTTTGTCCAGTTCGGCATCGCGAAACATGCCGGATTGATACAATAACTGGTCCACCAGCGTCGTTTTGCCATGGTCAACATGGGCGATGATCGCGACATTGCGAATTCGTTCGGTTAAAGACATTCGTAACCTTTTTCTTGATGGTGTATTGTTTATGTGACAACAAGCGAAAGACTGTATCGGCGAATTGAGAAAAGTCAACAAAAAACGAGTTTACTTTCCAGACAGAGAAGACATCCGATTCCTTATTTAGCGTTTTATCTCTGTTTTTCCAATCACTTCACCATCGTTTCCGAACATTGTGATACTCAATTTGTCAACGGTCGTGTCAACCCGGATGACCGTGAAGTTTTCCTTAGAGGGCCCGCCGCCGATAAAGATTGGATAATTATGTTCATCCGCGACCGGTTCTAAAACAGCTGGCTGGTGTGTGTGACCCGATATGTGCAGGTTGATTTTGCCCTCATTTAGTAGCGCTGCCCATTTTTTTCGGCAGTCAAGTGTGCCGTGAGCATCGCCGGAACCGAATAATGGAATATGCGACAGTACGACACGAAAGGGCGCTTTTTTGAAATCTTCTTTTTGAATCTCCTTTTTCAGCCATTCGGTTTGCTCATTCCGGTAGCTGTCAAAGTCATTCAGGCCGCTGTAGGCCCAGTGACTGTCTTCTTTGTCTTCGCCGCTGTCCAGCACGATGAAGTAGATCGGGCCGTGTTTGAATGAGTAGTAGTATTTGTCGTTTGGTGTTGCGATGTAGCTCTTCAACAGTCTGGCATACGCACCACGGGTTTCATGGTTGCCACGAGCGAGCAGAAATGGTATTTCACTTGCGAACAGTTCGGTTGCAGGTTTAAGTACTTTGTCGACAATCTGAGCCTCAGACATTGGGTCGTTGAAGATGTCACCGTTGAGAAATATCATCTCATAGGGTTTCTGATTTGCGATTGAAATTTCGCTTTCGAGAGTCTTGATATTGTCATGGATGTCGTTGAGCACAATAAACGAACAATCCATCTTGTTTGAGTTAAGTGTTTGAAAACTGCAAGTCGGGCTTTTTACCGTTTGTCCGTAAGTAACCTTGTAAGGTTGATAGCTTGTGATTTCGGTTGAGGTTACACGGTAGGTGTATTTTTCTGCGGGTTTTAGACCGGTGATTTTGATCCGGTGTATCCTTGTGTTCGCGTCAATTTGACCATCGGTTGTTAATACCGCTTTTTTGTCAAGCTCTCCCCCTGCTCCGTATTCTACTGTGGCGGTGCTGCTTGTACTGGTTATCCATATGATCGTAATCGATGTGTTGGTAGGGGCTTGCAGATAGGGTCCGGCAATGATTTTGAAGGCGTTTTGGTCGGGAGATGGTGCTGACGCAAGTAAATCTTTGGTGGAAATAAATATTGAGCCAGCGGAAATGGCTGCGACACTTTTTGCGAATTCTCGGCGATTCATTGTTCCTCCTATGTAAAAAGTCTACCTCTTTTTTTTCAGCATTAGCTTCGATGTTTTTTCCCGCAGGAATTTCATCCCTCGGCCGGTGGTGATTTCCTTGTCCTCGCTGACAAACTCGACATATTGGACCATTGCCCAGGCACTGTTGGCCCATCGCATCTGATAGCCGCGCTGGTGGGCCTGTCGCTCCATCTGAAGCCGTTTATCTTTTTCAAATACTAAAAAGTCCAGTGCTTTGGCGATTTGCTCAATGCTTGCATCGCCTGGATCGACCAAGATACCGCGAGCGAAGCGACCGATGGTCATTCCCGGCGGGCAGGTCTTGTTGGAGTAGATCAGCTCAAGGGCGTAGCGGAACTTGGTGGCGATGGCGACGCGGCCGGAGCCGATGGTGTCGGCGAGGATGCCGCTGGATATCTGCTCGGTATTCAGGTATGGCAGGATCATCACATTGCTGGCGCCGTAAAATTTCAGGAGGGTGCTTTCTTCGAGAAACATATCCAAGAAGATGATGTCGTTGTCAAACCAGTCAATGCCGTCAATCGCCTTGGCTTTGCAGCATTTTAGATCCGATTCTTCAAGGGCTTTGTCGATCTCGGCCATGAATTCGCGATAGTATTTGCCGCCGTCGGCTTTGACAAACTCCGGATGGCATTGCCCGCCGATGAGATAGACGATGTGCTGTCGCTGGGCCGGGGTGCAGGATTCGTGGATAAATTGACCATAGGCCCGAATGCTGTACTGTACGCCCTTGCCGGGGGAGAGCAAGCCCAGCGTGGTAGCCAGAAACACATCGTTGATTCCCAATTCTGACTTGATTGTAAACCGGTCGAACTGCGTGGGATGGTGCATCCGAACACCGTGGTCGATGTGTTTGAGCTTGAAATGACTGATGCCGTATTTTTCCGACTCAAGAATATCAATTGCGCTTTCGGTTGTTACGATAAGGCCGTTGGAGTATTCAGCAAGGTCAAGAATCGTCTGTCGCTGCTCTTTAGTGGGATTCTCGAGAACGGTGTGCAGATAGACCAGGCAGGTCAGGCCGTTTTCTGTGCAGGCCTTGGCCATATTCACAAAGTTGCGGCCAAAGCCGTCACCCCGACCCTGCTCATCCACATCCAGCCCGAATTCGTGCTGCAGGACAACGGCGGTGGAGTTATTGCTTTCCTTGCTGCGGGCGATGATCTCTTTGGTGACCTGCTGCCAGGACTTGGGGTTGTGCTGATCGATTACGAGATCGACAGGGATATTGTACGGGCCGTGATTGTTATCGATTGCGGCAACGCGAATATGTCCGATCTCACCGGTGAACTGAGACAGGGCATTCGATAAATCTCTGCAAAATGTTCCGATCCCGCAGCGGCGGGGCGGATAGGTGCTGACCATGCGAATATTCCAAGCCATTTTTCTATTCCTTTACGAGTATTTAAGGTTTTTAAGTATCTGCCGAATCTGACCGGCGCGCATATTGTTTTGATCGGCCATTTCACGAATACGCATATCTACTGTCGCTTCGATACCAGCGGCCTTTAATGCTTCGAGGGCTTTTTCCGGTTCAATGCCG
>JAGGWF010000002.1 GCA_021157685.1 Planctomycetota bacterium
GCCATCGAAGAGCCGCCAAATACTCCCGACACGCTTCTTCCGACGAAAACCGCTGTTCTAACTCCATTAATGTCCGTGGGTAATCTTCCATGATCACCAATACTACATCTTGTATCTACTGGAGTCAGGCAGATACCCCCTTTGTATTAAATGTATTAATACAATAATTCGGCTATTGATACAAGAAGAATTTAGAAAAAATAAAAAAACTCATCCGTTCTCTAAGAATATTTCAATCCACCACTAAACAATACCCGCTATACCCAATACGCCCTATAGAAAACACCCATTTTCCGCATCCTTTCGTGTATTTTGTTGTAAATATACAAAACTGTTTGACGAATACAAAATTCATGGTATAATACAGTAAAAAAGAAGAAGGAGACCTCAATTGCTCCCCGTCATTCCGACAATGTGGCCGAAGAACTATATATTATTCGCGTCCATTCGGTGGTTCCCTCTCATGTGAACAGATATGGAAAGCCAATTGAAACGACAACGCGTTATAATTCAGGGCCGTGTGCAGGGGGTCGGATGCCGGCCGTTTGTGTATCGTCTGGCCGAGCGGCTGGCGCTTGCCGGCTGGGTGCGTAATGATACCCGGGGTGTAACAATTGAGGTTCTGGGCGATACAGCGTCTCTGGCAGCGTTCGTAAGTCAACTTACAGATGCTTCAGCGGATGGGTATCCGGCGCTGATGTCGATTGCTGAATGCAATGTTCAAGAGATTGCGGTCATCGAAAATGAGTCCGTATTTCAGATCATCGAAAGTGATGCAGCCGGTCAGCCGGTTTCGCAGGTGACGCCGGATTGTGCGAGTTGTCCGGCGTGTCTGAAAGAGATGAAGACAGGCAACGATTTTCGGTATCGCTATCCGTTTATTAACTGCACGCATTGCGGGCCGCGCTATTCGATCATCAAGACCATTCCCTATGACAGGCCGAATACGACAATGGCCGGGTTTGCGATGTGCGAACAATGCCGCGGCCAATATGAGGATGTGCGGGATCGACGGTTTCATGCCCAACCGGTGGCGTGTCCAACATGCGGGCCGAAAATCTGGCTAACTGATAAGCAGGGTAATACCATCGAAAGCGATTCGGACAAAACAATCGCGCGGTGCGGAGAGGTGTTGCGAAACGGCGGCATCGCGGCGATCAAGGGGCTTGGCGGATTTCATCTGGCGGTGGATGCAACGAATGAACAGGCGGTGCAGGAATTGCGAAAATGCAAATACCGCGACGCCAAACCGTTTGCGATGATGGCGGCTTCGGTCGAAGTGATTCAGAAATACGCAATCGTGGATGAAATCAGCAAGAAGCTCTTAACAAGCCCGAAAGCACCGATTGTTTTGCTGGATAAAAAGGAACCCAATGCGATAGCTCCGTCAGCGGCGTTTGGGACGAATCGTTTTGGGTTTATGCTGTGCTATACGCCGCTGCATCATTTGTTGTTTGCTGAAGAGGGGATTGAGGTGCTGGTCATGACCAGTGCGAACCTGTCCGATGAGCCGCTGATCTGCAAAAATGGTCGGGCGGTTGAGGACTTAGGCGAGATTGCAGATGTGTTTTTGATGCACGATCGGGATATTTATCGACAAGTGGATGATTCGGTGGTGCATGAGGTTGATGGACAGGCGGCGTTTTTGCGGCGGGCGCGGGGGTTCGTACCGACGCCGATCTATCGAAATGAACCAACCCGCAAGGAGATTTTTGCCGCCGGAGCGGATTTGAAAAACACCTTTTGTTTTGTCAAGGGCGATCAGTATCTGATGAGCGAGCATATCGGTGATCTGGCTGATGGGCGAGTCTATCGGCACTATGCCAAATCCGTCGAGCATTTTCAGCGTTTGTTTGAAGTGCGGCCGGAGGTGGTGGTTTGCGATCTGCATCCGGGGTATCTCTCGACACACTATGCCGAACAAATGAAGGGCGTTCAGTTGATCCATGTGCAACATCACTGGGCGCATATCGCATCGATGCTGGCCGGTACAAACGAACAGGGTTCGGTGATTGGCTTGGTCGCGGACGGTACCGGCTATGGTACGGATGGAGCGATCTGGGGTTGCGAATGCCTGATTGCCTCGCTGACGGAGTTTGAGCGGTTCGGGCATCTGGCCTATTATCCGCTGGCCGGGAGTGACAAGGCCTCCAAAGAAGCTATTCGTCCGCTAGTCGGTTTGTTAGGTTCGGAAGGTGTAAAAGAGAATGCGGACATTCTGGCCCAGATTGAGCCGGATGCGGATAAAATACGATTGATCGCCACGCAGATTGAAAAGGGCCTCAATACGATACAAACCTCCAGTTTAGGGCGGCTGTTCGATGCGGTTGCGGCGTTGATCGGCCTTGGGGCGAAAAATCGATTCGAGGCCGAATTGCCGATGGCATTAGAAGCAATGATTACCGATGGGGTCGAGGATTCATATCCGATAAAGCTGACAGAAGATAATGAAGCAATTCTGGAGTATTCACCGATTATTTTGGGAGTACTGGAAAATGTCCGGCGTGGCGTTACAGCGGGAGTCATTGCGGCTCGATTCCATAACAGTATCTGTGAGGGGCTGTTGGCGTTGGCTAAAAAAGCTCACGAGCGAACTGATCTTTCAGATGTAGCACTCAGCGGCGGGGTGTTCTGCAACCGTTATCTGGCCAATCGCATGATTCGTCGTTTGCAACAAGAGCAATTTCGTGTATTATGGAAAAAGTCGGTTCCCGTCAATGACGGTGGGATCGCCTTGGGACAGGCAGCCATCACCGCGGCGATGATAGAAAAAAGAACCACAAATGAACTTAGGGCGGTCGAGCCGCAACCAAAATAGCTTAACCACGGATTTCGCGGATTTACACGGATTTAAAAACTAAAAACTGAACCACTAATGCACACGAATTGACACGAATAAAAGACAAAAAAAGATAGAAGTTGGTGTTTTAGGGATTTGATATAACCTCTTATGAGATAACTGATTAAGAAGTTTACATTAAAAAACGAGCATAAAAAACAAGAAGTTGAAAGATTGTATTACGAATGGACACGAGTATAATTTTGACAGGATTTGATGGGATAAACAGGATAAAACAAAAATCTTGTCAATCCTGTAAATCTGCGTCAAAAATAGGAAAAAACTATGTGCTTAGCGGTACCAGCAAGAGTGATTGAAAAGGACGGCGACCGGGCGGTTGCGGACGCGATGGGTAATCGGTGGAATATTCGCATTACCTTAACGCCGGATATCGAGGTGGGCGATGTGGTGCTAATCCACGCCGGCTATGCGATCACCAAAGTCGATGAAGAAGAGGCCAAGAAGACATGGGAACTGTTCGAGGAGATCGCGCATTTTGAAGCCGAGCGGCTTAAGGCCAAGCAACAGGAAGGCGACAGAGATGCTTGAGCGGATTGAACAGGCGAGAAAGTCGATTCATTCGGCGTGTGAAAAAGTCGGCCGCCAGATTCAGGTGATGGAGGTGTGCGGTACGCATACGGTGTCGATTTTTCGTCATGGCATTCGCACGCTGCTACCGGAGAACTTGAAGATGCTGTCTGGCCCTGGTTGTCCGGTGTGTGTCACGGATCAGGGATACATTGATGTCGTGATGGATCTGGCCCGGCGGGATGACACGATCATCGCGACCTATGGCGACATGATTCGCGTGCCGGGCAAGGGTGACTCGCTGGAATCGCTGCATCGGGATAATATCAAGGTGGTACTTAGTACCGATAACGGGTTGGCGCTGGCCAAAAAACATCCCGATAAAACCGTTGTATTTGTCGCTGTCGGATTTGAGACAACGACGCCTGCCAGTGCTGTTGCTGTTGCTGATGCCGCACGGGAAGGCGTTGGCAACTTCTGTATTCTCAGCGGGCATAAGTTGGTGGTACCTGCGATGAAGGCACTGCTGGGCAGCAAGAACGACAAAATCGATGCATTTCTGTGTCCTGGCCATGTCAGTGTGATTCTCGGCTCGGATGCCTATCGTTCGGTCGTGGATGAATTCAACCGACCGTGTGTGGTGGCTGGTTTTGAAGGCGTGCAGATATTGGAAGGGCTGGCAAAGATTTGCGAACAGATCGCTGATGGCAGGGCCGAGATTGATTCGGTCTATGGCGCCGCGGTTACGCCACAGGGCAACAGGACCGCCTGGAAGATCATCACGGACATGTTCGAGCCGTGCGACGGTCCGTGGCGGGGTCTGGGTGTGATCCCCGGTGCGACGATGCGGCTTAAAAACCAATACAAACAGTTTGATGCATTGCATCGGTTCGGCATTGAAGAGGTTCCGTCCGAAGAACCCGCCGGTTGTCAGTGCGGCCAGATTCTGTGCGGATTGATGGACCCGCCGCAGTGCGGATTATTCGGTAAAAAATGTACGCCAGACACGCCCGTTGGCCCCTGTATGGTCAGCACCGAAGGCGCTTGCTCAGCCTGGTATAAATACGGGCGGTGAAAGCACAAAATTCTGAATTCTGAATCCGAAACAAATTCGAATTTCTAATTATGAGTCTGGTCTAAAAAGCCCCAATGCAATCGTTTTAACGAAAACGACCTGCGTTATTGACTTAATATTATAAGGTTTGCGGTGACAGTTTTGCCATAAACCACCTTTTTGGAACGGACTCAAATATAAAACATGGAAAAACAAAAAAAAATTATGTTGGCTCACGGCGGCGGCGGGCGATTGATGGGCGACCTTATTCAACGAACGATTGTACCGAAATTCGGCGACGGCCAGTCCGTCCAGTTAACCGACTCGGCTACGGTTGATGTACCTGCGGGCAAATTATCTTTTACGACCGACAGTTTCGTCGTTAAACCGCTGTTCTTTAACGGCGGCGATATCGGCAAGCTGGCTGTTTGCGGCACGGTTAACGACCTGGCGGTAGCCGGGGCAAAACCGCTGGCGTTGAGTCTTTCTTTGATTCTTGAAGAAGGTCTTGATATGGACATTCTGGAAAAAGTTCTACAGAGCATCGGCGATACGGCGAAAGCGGCCAATGTCAATATCATCACTGGCGATACCAAGGTGGTTGAAAAGGGCTCCGCCGACGAAATCTTTGTCAATACCGCCGGCGTGGGTATGTTGATGGGCAATGCCGACCCATCGTTTGCGCGAATTAAGCCGGGCGATGTGATTTTGGTCAATGGAACCCTTGGCGATCACGGGATGACGATCATGTCTCAACGCGAGGGATTGAAATTTGACACACCGCTGAAAAGCGATTGCGTCTGTCTGCATGAATTGACCGAAATGCTGTATAACGATTGCGGTAATGCGGTTAAGTTCATGCGCGATCCCACCCGCGGCGGTCTGGCGGCGACGCTCAATGAAGTCGCACAATCGGCTGGGGTGAATGTGGAATTAGATGAAACAGCATTGCCCATTGACAAAACGGTTCAGACCGCGGCAGATATGCTGGGGTTTGATCTGTTGAATATTGCCAACGAGGGCAAGGTGCTGGCGGTGGTTGATGCCGAGGTTGTGGATAGGGTGATTGACTTATGGAAGTCGCATCCGCTTGGTGAAAAAGCGGCGGTCATCGGGACGATTGCAGAAGCCGACGGTAGCCCGCTGGTGGAACTGGTAACAAAAATTGGCGGCAGACGGATTGTGCAAACGCCGTACGGCCGGGAACTGCCGAGGATTTGCTAAATGCACGAAACCGCCGTAGCCGAAAGCATTCTGCGAACGATTATTGTCGAGGGCGACAAGGCCGGTGCCAAGCCCGTCAGCGCGATCATCTCCTGCGGACAGTTCAACGCGATTAACGATGAGGTGATGGGCTTTGCGTTTGAAACCGCTGCGATGGGAACCACCTGTGAGGGGATGACGCTGGATATCAAGCATATCCCTCTGCGGGCACGGTGTAAAAAATGCGATACGACATTTGAGTTTGATGTTTATAAGCCAGCTTGCAGCCAATGCGAAAGCACAGAATTTGATTTTGAGTCGGACGCGCCGTTGCTGCTGGAAACAATTGAATTTGAGGAAAACGAATGAAAGTCTCACTGAATCAGAAAATTTTGAGCCGCAATGAAGAATGTGCCAAAAAGAACAAGGCCTTTTTCAAAGAGAACAATGTATTTTGTCTGAATGTCATCTCGTCGCCCGGTTCGGGCAAGACCACGACCATTTCCCGCACGATCAAGGACCTGGGTGATCAGATCAGGATTGGTGTGGTTGAGGGTGATATCAAGACCGATACCGATGCGCAGAAGATTCGCGACGCCGGCGGCGAGGCGGTGCAGATCGAAACACACGGGGCGTGTCATTTGTCCGCCGAACAGGTCTATAACGCCATTAAGGCACTCAATGCGGAAAAAATGGATGTGGTGATCATCGAAAATGTTGGCAATCTGGTTTGCCCGTCGGCGTTTGATCTGGGTGAGGCAGCACGGGTTATTCTGCTGTCGGTGCCCGAAGGCGATGACAAGCCGATCAAGTACCCCGGCACCTTTGCCGAAGCGGATACCGTTTTGATCAATAAGATCGACCTGATGGACTATATCGATTTCAATCTGGAACGGGTGCTGGCCGATATCCGTGTGGTCAACCCGGATGTGGACATCTTCCAGGTCTCCGCCACTACCGGTGAAGGTATGGACACATGGTACGACTGGCTGATGGATAAAAAGAATAAAGGATAGGGATATGGATTCATTTGTTTATAAAAACGGAAAGCTGCTTGCCGAAGGCGTGAATGTTCAAACCATTGTCAACGAGGTTGGCACACCGGTCTATATTTACAGCAAGGCGACATTTTTGGACCATCTGAAAAAGATTCAGACCGCTTATGCTGACATTGATACGACGGTTTGCTATTCGATCAAGGCCTGCGGCAATATCAATATCCTCAGACACTTAGCCAAAGCCGGAAGCGGGTTTGATATTGTCAGCGGTGGCGAACTGTACCGCGCTCAGCAGACCGGGGCGGATATGAGCAAAATCGTTTATGCGGGCGTGGGCAAGACGGACACCGAAATCCTCGAAGCCCTCAATGCAGGCATCGGCTATTTCAATATCGAGTCCGAACCGGAACTGGAAAACCTGATCGCGCTTTGCAAAAAGCACGGCAAGA
>JAGGWF010000064.1 GCA_021157685.1 Planctomycetota bacterium
AAATGCGCTACAGCCGCGTCAATGTTCGTCCATAGTTTGAAATCTCAACTAACAATCAGGAGTATAAAAAATGAAAAAGACAATAAACATAATGATGATTGCTATGTGTGTCAGCATTGCCGGCGCCAAGGTTGACCTCGTTACGCTGCCCAATCGGGAGTTGACACAGTTGACGATTTATAACTCCACCGACCTGACGCTGGTGCGGGACGGGCGGTCACTGACGCTCAAAGAAGGCCAAAACAAGCTGCAATTTTCCTGGGCCAATACGCTGATCGACCCGACATCGCTTTCGATGTTGCCCAAGGCACACGCCGACAAGATTGATATTACAGACCTGTCATTTCCGCCGCGAGTGAAAAATTTGGGCCTGTGGAACATCGACAGTGAAATCGGTGGCAAGGTTCCCATCGAGATTTCGTATCTGACCAGCGGCCTGTCGTGGCGAGCATTCTATATGGGCACGCTCACCGCCGACGAAAAGACCATGCGCTTGCAGGGTTATGTTCGTGTAACCAACAACTCCGGCGAAGACTACGAAAACGCCCAGACCCGCCTCATTGTCGGCAAGGTCCACATCCTCGACCGCATCGCCGAACTGGCCCAGCGACAATACCCCTATGGCAGACCGGGTGAACCGGTGCCGATGCCACGATCCGCAGGTGTTGAATGGGAAAGGTCGCGGAAACGTGCAGAACCCAAGGGTCAACTTATGGCAATGGATGCCGTTGCGTCAGCCCCGAAAGAAATCAAAAAAGAGGGCCTCAGCGAATACTTCCTCTATACCATCGAAGGCACCGAGACCATCCCGAATACATGGTCCAAACGGCTGCCGAGTTTTGATACGGACGAAATCCCGGTCGTGAACCTGTATAAATTCGACCAGCAGCGCCACGGCCCCAATGTCATTCGTTATTTGAGCTTTACTAATGACGAAGAATACCGGCTCGGCGAAACTCCCATCCCCGGTGGCGGGATGAAGGTCTATCGCACGGTTGACGATAATCAGCATCTGTCCTATGAGGGGACTTCGTCGTTCAAATACATCCCGGTTGGTGAAGAAGTGGAATTGAATCTCGGCACTGTCAGCAATGTCATCGTCAAACCGACACTAATGGCCAAAAAAACCGACAACTACCGCTTTAACAACAAGGGCAACATCAACGGCTGGGATGAGATTCGTTCGTTTAAGCTGGAAGTCAAAAATACCCGCGACCTGCCCGTGAAGATCGAGATCAAACGCCACTTCCATCCGCACACCTGGGACATCAAAAACATCAGCGCCGCGAAGAAGTATTATGAAAAGATCGATCTGAATACGGTTAAGTACACTCTAACCTTAGAGCCGCAAAGCGAGCAAACAGTCGAATATGAATTAACCACCTATCACGGAACCCGCACCGAGGACTGGACACGAAAACACAGAGATTAACAAAAACGGAGCGGCGCAAGCCGCCCGATTACAACGCCGGTATTTTTCGCAGTCGCCGCCGGAGGGCTTACGCCCTCGCGCTTTTGCAAAAAGGCCCCGATCATCCGTGATCAGGGCCTTTTTACTAAAAATTGAAGCCGTGGCGGGCTTCCGTCATCGAAATCGACTGCACTCGTTCAAAATTGACAGGCAGCTTGATCACAAAAGTTGGTTTTGCATAGTATGCCCAACCGTCTGTTTCTTTCTATGACCCGCAGGTATCCATTCCCGCAAACTGCCTGAAGCGAACCTCCGTGTCCGCGCGGGCTCAAACTTGTAGTCGCATCCGATCTGAATGGATGATTATTTTTTTAAAGAGCGGCACACACTTCTTCCGGTGCCGTCAACGCTTGATTCGCCTCGAGCAGATCCTCCATATCGGTCATCACCAAATGGCGGATCAGGCCCTTGCGAATGTGCCCAGCGCCCATGCGGAGGATCTTTTCCTCCACCAAACCGGCAATCACACGCGCCAGCGGCCGTTCGATACGGTAGTGTTCGACCAAATTCTGCACCATCAGCCCCTTGTCCCAAGCGAGCCATTCGCTGTCGATCACACGAGTCCGGCGTCGTTGAAGCCGGCGGCTGAGCCGATGTGCGGTCAGGGCTTCGGCACCCGCAGCAAAACCGGCCCCTTCCAGAACCGTCAGAATCATTTGGTAAATCTGGTCAGTGGTCAGCGTTTGGCTCTTAAGTCGCCGGTAAAGAAAATAGGTTACGGCATCGGCCAGCATCTGTGCCGTCTCAAGGCAGTCCGATTGGACCGCCGCCATCGCACGATGCAGCGATCCAAGTACCTTGGTATGCAGGTACGCCTCTGTTGAGCCGTCAGCCTTTGCAATCCAAATCTGCATAAACTCTCCTTTCCCTACTTCACCACAAAAAACACAACACCTTTAGAACAGGTTCGGCTGATCTGTCGAATCCGGCTCGGCAATCGCTTGGCGAACCTCATCCAGCAACTCCCCGGCATCGTCAAAATCGCGGTACACACTGGCAAACCGTATGTAGGCCACCTTGTCCACTTGACGCAAAAACCACATCGCCTGCTCGCCAACAAACAGCGCGGAAACTTCTTTGTCATAATTACGGAAAATTTCCTCTTCAATGCAATCGGCGACTTCCTGTATCTTTTCCGCCGAGACCGGCCGTTTGTAGCAGGCCTTCTGGAGTCCAACGATCAGTTTATCACGGTCATACGGCACACGGGTACCGTCTTTTTTGATGATATTGAGTTTAGACGCCTCGCCAATTTTTTCGTAGGTGGTAAAACGTCGCCCGCATTCGCCACATTCCCGACGGCGGCGGATAACACGCCCCCCCTCGCTCGACCGGGAATCGATGACTTTGTCGTTATCCTCTTTGCAAAACGGGCATCTCACAGGGGCGTCCTTGCTATCTCGGTGAACTTCCAAAAGCTACTACATATCTTTGCCGTTCGATTCTAGCTCCAATATATGGTGTGTCAATAAGAAATTTGAATCTTTTATCGGCCCATACCCTTTTTTTTAGATAGTCGTAATCGATTATCGGCAATAACAGTTGCTTCAATAGGTTCGATCGATTAGCCGCAAGCGTTATCAACCGCGCATGCCCGTTGTCCCGCCAAAATCAAAACTTCTCCGGAGCAAAGAGTTTTACACGATAAAACCACCGCGTATCCGGTTTTTCCCTGTTGACACGGGGCAGGTTTGGGACTATATTCCACATCCTTTTATGCAGACACCCAATGGATACGATAGACGCAACCGGTTCGTTATGACAAGCACGGGGGCAAAAAATAGAAAAAAACGAAATTTTAACCGTTAAACGCAATAGGAGTTACAAAATGGCAAAGAAAAAAGCTGCTAAAAAAGCAGTGAAGCGCGTGTATTTCTTCGGCAACGGAAAGGCCGAAGCGAATGCCAAGATGAAGGAGCTACTCGGCGGCAAAGGCGCCAATCTGGCCGAAATGACCAGCTTGGGCGTTCCAGTTCCCCCGGGATTTACGATCTCAACCCAAACCTGTCATGACTTTAACAAACTTGGCAAAAAATGGCCCAAAGGCCTTAAAAAAGAGGTCGTCAAAAATGTCGCAAAGTTGGAACGGGCTATGAAAGCTAAATTCGGCAACCCAAAGAACCCGCT
This sequence comes from Planctomycetota bacterium, assembly GCA_021157685.1. Taxonomy (GTDB): domain Bacteria; phylum Planctomycetota; class Phycisphaerae; order Sedimentisphaerales; family Anaerohalosphaeraceae; genus 4572-13. Next base: position 3,599 of record JAGGWF010000064.1, read on the forward strand.
GCTGGTTTCAGTTCGTTCCGGCGCCGCTGTTTCGATGCCGGGCATGATGGACACCGTCCTGAATCTGGGCCTCAACGACGATGTCGTTGCGGGCATCATCAAAAAGACCGGCAACGCTCGTTTCGCCTATGACATCTACCGCCGCTTTATCGATATGTTCGGTGATGTGGTCATGGGCTGTCATCATGAGAAATTTGAGCACGCGATTGACGCGGCCAAGAAAAAAGCCAAAGTCGCCGATGACAACGAGCTGTCCGCTGACCAACTGGCCGGCGTCGTCGAGGACTATAAGAAGATTTACAAAAAAGAAGTCGGCAAGATGTTCCCGCAAAATCCGATGGAACAGCTGACATACGCCGTTAACGCGGTCTTCGGCAGTTGGGACATCCCCCGCGCCGTCAAGTATCGCCAGTTGAACGACATCACCGGCCTGCTGGGCACGGCGGTTAATGTTCAGACAATGGTCTTCGGCAACATGGGCGACGACTGCAGCACGGGTGTATGCTTCACTCGTAACCCCAGTACTGGCGCGAAAGAGTTTTATGGCGAATACCTCATCAACGCTCAGGGCGAAGATGTCGTCGCCGGTATCCGCACACCACTGGACCTCAAGCATCTGAAAGAAGATATGCCCAAGGCCTACAAAGAGCTGACCTCGCTGATGACCAAGCTCGAAAAGCATTATAGAGATATGCAGGACATGGAATTCACCGTTCAGGAAAATATCCTGTACATCCTGCAAACCCGTAACGGAAAGCGGACCGCCGAAGCGGCCGTCAAGAACGCTGTCGATATGGTCAAAGAAAAAATGATCAAGCCGGCCGAAGCTATCATGCGGGTAACGCCCGAACAGCTCGACCGTCTGCTGCATCCGCATTTCGATGCCAAGGCAACCCGTAATGTCATCACCACCGGCCTGCCAGCTTCTCCGGGAGCGGCGGTTGGCCAGGTCGTCTTCGATGCTGAAACCGCCGAGCAATGGCGTGACAAGGGCAAAAAGGTTATCCTTGTCCGCATCGAAACCAGCCCCGAAGACATCGGAGGTATGGACGCAGCGGTTGGTATCCTGACCCAGCGCGGCGGCATGACTTCCCACGCGGCGGTTGTCGCTCGCGGCATGGGTAAGTGCTGTGTGGCCGGTTGCGGCGACATGACGATCAATTATAAAACCAAAAAGTTTACCGTCGGCGGAAAGACCGTTAAGGCCGGCGACTGGATCAGCTTAGACGGTTCACTCGGTCAGGTCATCCTCGGTCAGGTTCCGACCGTCGAGCCGAAACTGACCGGCGCATTCGGGCAGTTCATGAAGCTATGCGACAAGTTCCGCACACTGGGCGTTCGTACCAATGCCGACACCCCGGGCGACAGCAAACGCGCCCGCAACTTCGGCGCCGAGGGCATCGGCCTGACGCGAACCGAACACATGTTCTTTGAGGGCGAACGCATCTGGCCTGTTCGTGAAATGATTCTCGCCGCCGATGATTATACCGCCCTGCTGACCGGACTGGCGGACACCGAGGACAAAAAGGAAATCGCCGCTCTCAAGAAGCAGTACGGCGGAGCCAAAAAGCAGTTCGAAGGTGCTCTGAAAAAACTGCTGCCCTTCCAGCGTAAAGACTTCGTGGGTATCTTCAAAGCGATGGCCGGCCTGCCCGTAACCGTTCGCTTGTTAGATCCCCCGCTGCATGAGTTCCTGCCGCAGGAAGAAAAGAGCCAGAAAGAAATGGCCAAACGCCTGAAGGTAAGCCCGAAGGTCGTTAAAGAACAGGTCGAGGCCTTGCACGAGTTTAACCCGATGCTTGGCCATCGCGGCTGTCGTCTGGCAGTAACTTACCCGGCCATCTACCGAATGCAGGCCCGGGCGATTATGGAAGCGGCTTTGCAGGTCAAAAAGTCCGGCAAGAAGGTTCTGCCGGAAATCATGATTCCGCTGGTCGGTTCGGTTAAGGAATTGGCGATTGTTAAAGCCGATGTCATCAACGAGATCAATCAGGTCTTTAAGGATAAAAAGGCCAAGATGCCGTATATGATCGGTACGATGATCGAGGTTCCACGGGCAGCACTGACCGCTGATGAAGTGGCGACCGAGGCGGAGTTCTTCAGCTTTGGCACCAACGACCTGACACAGATGGCAATGGGCTTTAGCCGTGACGATGCCGGTAAGTTCCTCGGCGAATATGTCAAACAGGGCATCTATGCCGTTGACCCGTTCCAGGCACTGGACCAGAATGGCGTTGGCAAGCTCGTTGAAGTTGGTATTACACTCGGCCGGACGACCCGTCCGAAGTTGAAAATCGGCATCTGCGGCGAGCACGGCGGCGAGCCAAGCAGCATCGAGTTCTGCCACAAGGTCGGCATGAACTATGTAAGCTGTTCTCCGTTCCGCGTGCCGATCGCACGACTGGCCGCCGCACAGGCCGCCATTAAGAACAAGTAAACCTTGTTCGCACAAATACAACACCAAAGGGTGTGTCCAAAAGGGCACACCCTTTTTTACTGGAAACGCGGGCGTCTCGCCCACACAAAAGCCCGATAACAGCCTGAAAGCCATTGCTGTATTATTATTTTAGTTCCTCAAGTTTGGCTTTCATGTCTCGAACCATCACAGCCACTTTTTGGGCCGCGATGCCCAGCGGCAGCGTGCTGCGGTCGGGTTCGCTTCGCAGTTTGAGATCGACCTCTCCTTCGGCCAGCGACTTTTTGCCAATGGTTACACGGATCGGAATTCCCAGGAGGTCGGCGTCTTTGAACTTAATACCGGCGCGGGCCTTGCGGTCGTCGATAAGTACTTCCACACCGGCGTCCAGCAACTGCTGGTAAACCGTTTCTGCCGCTTCGACGATCTCGTCTTCTTTGCCCGCAGGCGTAACGATCACTTCCCACGGAGCAATCGAAATCGGCAGGATCATCCCGTTTTCGTCATGGCCGTTTTCAATAGCCGAGGCAATGATGCGGTTAATGCCGATGCCGTAACAGCCCATCAGACAATCCTTTTGCTTACCATCTTCGCCGAGGAAGTTGGCACTGAGCTTTTTGCTGTACTTATCGCCCAGTTTGAATACCTGCCCGACTTCGATGCCGCGTTTGAACAGCAGCTTTTTACCTTCATAGGTATCACCGTCAACCGCATTGCGAACATCGACGACCTGCACATTGTCGCCATCGGTCGGGAAATCCCGCCCGGGCACAACATTCATCAGATGATAGTCAGTCTTATTCGCACCGGCAGCACCAACGGCCATCGCCGCAACGGCATGGTCGATAAAGACCTTGCTGACCTTGTCGCACAATCCTACCGGCCCGGCAAAGCCAACCGCGGCACCCGTTAATTCAACGACCGCCGCTTCATCCGCCATTTCATTATGCGCCCCATCCAGCAGCCGTGTCAGCTTTTCCGGATTGACTTCATGATCACCGCGAACCAATGCAACGACACTATCATCACCGGCTGTATAAACCAGCGTCTTAATCAACTGCTCCGGCTGAAGTTTCAAAAATGCACACACGGCCTCAATCGTTCCCACTTTCGGCGTGTGTACTTCTTCGACCGGCCCAACTTCTACGGCGGACTGTTTTGACAACGCATCCACCGGCGCCTTTTCAATGTTCCACGCCTCTTTGTCGTCATCGGTATAAACGATCACATCCTCGCCGTTTTCACACGGCACGGTAAACTGATGCGAGCCGGAACCACCCATCTCGCCGGACTCAGCCAGCACGATAACATACTCCACGCCGCAGCGCTCAAACACGCGACAATAGGCATTGTACATTTCCATATAGGTTTCGTGCAGCGAATCTTCATCGGCATTAAAGCTGTACGAATCCTTCATAATGAACTCACGCGAACGCAGCACGCCAAACCGAGGGCGGAATTCGTCACGGTACTTGGTGTTGATCTGATACAGATTCATCGGGAGCTGCTTGTAGGACTTGATCTCGTTGGCCGCTAAAAAGGTAAAGCCCTCTTCGGCCGTCGGCGACAGGACATTGCCCCTACCATGTCGATCGGTGAACCGGCCCAGCGTTTCGCCATAGTCCACATCGCGGCCGGTCTTTTCCCACAACTCCAACGGTTGGACGAACGGCATGGTAATTTCCTGTGCGCCCGTGCGGTTCAT
>JAGGWF010000272.1 GCA_021157685.1 Planctomycetota bacterium
CTACACATACACCTTCTAAAATGCCATAATCCTCAATGATCTGTTTGGCGGTAGAGACAACTGCCGGCATAAAGTTTTCTTTAACCTGTTTATCAAAAAGCTGGGCTTTTGAAATGTCCATATTCTGATAATCAGCAGGGACGCGTTTGTCAGACATAGAATTGTATTCTCCTTTAACTTTTAAACTTTCATTTTAGGTCGCTGTACGAAATATTTCAAATATTCTTCTTCATTAGTAAACCGAACGTTTGAACTCACCTGCCGCTATGGAGCGCCAGCGGAATGGCGGTCAGGTGAGTTCTTTGTTATGTATACTCATTGTGCCGGTAGCGGTAACCTATTTCGCCTTACCTTGTTTTTCGACCGTCGCCATTGCGTCCTTGAGCGTATCCTGATCCGAAAGGTAATAATGACGTACGGGTTTAAGATCAGAATCAAGCTCGTAAACCAAAGGAATACCCGTGGGGATATTGAGTTCAATAATTTCTTTGTCCGTGATTTGATCCAAGTACTTGACGAGTGCCCGAAGGCTGTTGCCATGTGCAACTATAAGAAGCTTTTTACCTGATCTTATCTCTTTGGATAGTGTTTCGTTCCAGCACTCGACTACCCTTTCAACTGTATCTTTCAGACACTCAGTTTTGGGAAGCCTGCTCTTCTCAATGCCAGTGTATCGTGGATCGTTGCCAGGGAAGTAATCATCCTCTTCAGAAACAGGCGGCGGTGAAGTATCGTAGCTTCTTCTCCAAACCAGAACTTGGTCTTCTCCATATTTGGCGGCTGTCTTGGCTTTGCTGAGCCCTTGCAATGCCCCGTAATGCCGCTCATTCAGCCTCCAATCGCGGATAACTGGAATCCACATCTGGTCGAGTTGGTCAAGAACCACCCAGAGCGTGCGTATAGCCCGCTTAAGCAGTGATGTATACGCGGTATCGAATTGGAACCCTGCATCACGAAGTGTTTGTCCAGCCTTGCGTGACTCGGCTATGCCTGCGTCCGCCAGATCGACATCATGCCAGCCGGTAAAGCGATTCTGTATGTTCCATTCACTGAGACCATGGCGAAGCAAGACAAGTTTGTGCATGGTATTTCCTTTTATCCTGTAACTTTCTGGTGTTTATTACGATTAAATTATGCTGATTATCCAGCCGTTTCCATTGACCGGGCATACTTTCCGTCACGAGCCAGGCCGTTAAGCTGGCAGCGTTTTAAGAACGTCTCCTGGGCGGCAGACAGATTGCCTTCCAGACCTTTCCAGGCCGCAAGTACCGGTGCCTGCAACGCGCGTCCATAAGAGAAACTGACTTGCCACGGATGCGGGCCCATCATGTTGATGGAGTTCAAGTGGTCAGTGGCGTCTTCCGCGCTCTGCCCACCAGACAGGAATACGATTCCGGGGACAGCCGCCGGCACGTAGCGGGCCAAGCACCGAATTGTGGCCTCGGCAACCCGTTGCACGCTTTCCTGACGTGCGCACTTTATACCGGGAATAACCATATTTGGTTTTAGCAACATACCCTCGAACAACACGCGATGGGCATCAAGCTCGGTGAACACTGCCTCGAGGACCTTGGATGTGACAACTTCGCAGCGTTCGATGTCGTGTGCACCATCCATTAGTATCTCCGGCTCCACGATTGGCACGATATCCAATTCCTGGCAGAGCGCGGCGTAACGCGCCAATCCGTGGGCATTCGCACGAATACCGAACGTTGTAGGAACATCGCGCTCGTTGATCTCAATAACCGCCCGCCACTTCGCAAACTTTGCCCCCATCTGTTTGTACTCGACAAGTCGCTCGCGCAGGCCGTCCAGACCCTCGGTGATCTTCTCCTCAGGGTACAGTGCCAGCGCTTTTGCGCCTTTGTCCACTTTGATCCCTGGTACGATTCCCCGGCTCGACAGTAGCTCGGCGAAGGGAGTGCCGTCTCGAGTGCCTTGGCGCAGCGTTTCGTCGAAGAGAATGACACCACCGATATAGCGTTCGATCCCTTCGGTCGTAAAAAGGATCTCACGGTATCGCCGGCGGTTTTCTTCGGTAGACTCGACCTTGATCAAATCGAAGCGCTTCTTGATTGTGGGATTGCTTTCGTCCGCCGCCAGCACACCCTTCTGTTTCGCGACGATAGCTTTTGCTACAGACCTGAGTTTATCTTTGTTCATTCGTAACCCCCTTTTTTTCTTATTCTGTTTCTTAACACATAACGGCGCGCTTCACCCGTAGAGCGGTGTATAGCAACAGACTCTGAAAATGAAATGCGCGTCACTCAACGATAACTTTTGAAAAAGCGCCGCTGTAGCCCGATCGGTTGTGCAAGCGCTTGTTATTTGTCTTGCTTGGCAAGATGAAGGGGTAAAACTCCTGTTCTTGCCGTGATATTTAATTTGAATAAATGCGCTATATTTTAAGAAAATACGGCAATACTACCAAAACAATACCTAAAAGAATCAGAATATATGGATTTGAAACAAAATATGGGAATACCATTAACCCTATGCCGCTAAGAAGCGGAATGATTGCTTTTTGCTTTTTACCATAAACAAAAAAACCCAAACCGATTGATCCAAATATCACCCCCCATATTAAAGTCGATGCATCCATTTTTAATTTTTCATATCATTGACAGGTAACGCAAAGCTGAGGGGCTGGGCAACGATAAGCGAAAAACCTGTGCTAAAGGTAAAAACTATCGGATAAATACTGCTTTTCAAAAACGGCACGGCTTTGCCTAGACCATCTCCAGCGATTTGTTGTGTGCCGGGCAAGGCCCGGCTGCTAATTGGTGATGCCTGGGATTGTGACACAAGTCCCGGGCAAAGTCCATACCCAGCCTGACTGAGGCGAAGGGTAGC
>JAGGWF010000260.1 GCA_021157685.1 Planctomycetota bacterium
ATATAATCTCTTATGAAATAACGGATTAAAAAGTTTACATTAAAAAAACGAGCATGAAAAATAAGAAGTTGAAAGATTGTAGTACGAATTGACATGAATTATTTTTGACAGGATTGATGGGATTTACAAGAGAAATATCGGGTATCAGAGCCGCGACAGTCATGGAGCGGGCAGCGACCTTGCAACCCCGACACCTCCATTACTGTCGGTGCTCTGTTAATCAGCGTCCTCTGACCTCAGGAGTCAGATAAAAACTGCGAATCACGGAATGACACGGAAAAAAGAAAAGATGGTAACCGCAGATTTCGCGGATTTACACAGATTTTAAAAGAAAAGAGCTAACGCAAGGGTCGCAACGGGAATTTTTAATTGAGATCAGGATGGATGAATGACGGCCCAACAGGACAACGCCAGGGATGAGTCGTTTCCTGTTGAACATATTCCGGTACTGACGGAGCCGTTATTGGAACGGATTCTACTCCCCACGGATGGGGTTATGGTCGATGCAACGGTTGGACACGGAGGTCACAGCCGGCTTTTCGGCCGAATGCTGGGCCCTGAGGGTTTTCTTCTCGGGCTGGATGTGGATCAAAACAGTATCCAAAGGGCCCATTTTAATTTATCCGACCTTGCGTGCAGGGTCGAGCTGGTGCGGGAGAACTTCGCAGGGATGAATGAAGTTCTCCGGCGCCACAACATTGACACAGTGGATTTTATCCTGGCCGACCTGGGATTTTGCTCGGGGCAACTGGACGATGCGGACCGGGGACTGAGCTTTCAAAAGCCGCAACCGCTGGATATGCGGTTGGATGACCGGCTGACGACCACGGCGGCGGATTTAGTGAACGGTTTAAGCCAGACGGAACTGGCGGATGTCATTTACGAATTCGGACAGGATCGGGCCTCACGGAGGATCGCCCGATTCATTGTCCAGCAGCGGTCGCAAAAGAAACTGACGACGACGACGGAATTGGCGATGCTGATTTGCCGGGCGGTGAGACAGACGCCTCACCCCGGACGAATTCATCCGGCGACGCGGACCTTTCAGGCCCTGCGGATCGCGGTCAACCGTGAGCTTGAAAGTTTGGATACGCTGCTGGCCGAAGCGCCGGGCCGGCTTAAACGCGGCGGATTCATGGCGATCATCAGTTTTCACAGCTTGGAGGACGGGCGGGTGAAACGGAATTTTCGTCAAAATAAAACTGATGGTTTTTATGACATTTTGACGAAAAAACCAATAACCGCGAGCCGTGAAGAAATCGCCCGAAATCCGCGGGCACGCAGCGGCAAATTACGGATCGCAAAACGCTTATGAACTGTTACTGCTATGAAAAAAGGAGTTTTCAAGATGACCGCTGACGCTAAGGTAGGATTATTACTGGGGTTGTTTTTTATCGTAGTTATCGCGTTTTTGGTCAACGGACTTCCGAATTTCATTCAGAAAGAAAATGCCTTTCCCGCCAGTGCTACGATCATTGCTCCGATAGGACAGGACATGGTACTGGACAACAGTGCTTCCGACGCGGTTCACCGGCTTTATCCCTCTCGTTCAACTGTTCATGCTCAGCGGACAACGCAGCCGACGCAGAAAACAATCGTGCTGGATGCGTCATTGGACTCTGTGCCGCAGATCGTAATTCCCGATCTTGTGCCGCAGCGGCACACGCCGGTTGTTATTGTCAATGCTCCTGCGGCGGTGGTTCCAGAGGTCGCAAAAACTCCTAAAGCAAGAACGCATGTCGTCAAATCCGGTGAAATTCTGCCCGTTATCGCCAGGCATTATTACGGCGAAGAGGAGGGCAATCGCCGGATCGTGATCCAGAAACTGTACGAAGCCAACACCGGCGTTCTCAAGTCGCCGGACCGTGTTTGTGTGGGACAGAAACTGACGATCCCGTCGCTTGATGAACTGCTCACTACTTCCAGCGGCGTTGTGAAAGCACCCAGTCCCTCGAAGGGGGTCCTCGAAAAAATTGCTGAAGTCTTTAAGCCCGTTGAGAAAAGAGACGCGGCTTCAGTTTCCGAATATGTCGTTCGGGAAGGTGACAATTTATGGTCCATTGCCCAGCAGAAATTGGGCGACGGCAACCGCTATGCGGAGATTGTCCGGCTGAATAAGGGCACGATAAGAAGGGCGAATGATGTTGCCGTCGGAACCCGATTAAAAATCCCACCCCAATGAGTCATTGAATGTCACGATTGAGAGTCATCCTTGTTGTTTTTTCAGTAACCGCCTTTCTGATCTTCACCATCTTATTGCGCACCTCCGCCAGCCGCATGTTTTTTCAGTATCAGCAGGTGTCCGTTAAGCAAAAAGAACTGCTCCAACAGCTTTGGCAAAAACAGCTTCAGTTTGAGTGTATGGTCAACCCGGCGGGACTGCCGCAGATACAACTGCCGACCGATTTGGCGGAGGACGGTTAGTCATGAATGCCAGCCGACGCGAAATCTGGGTCATGAGCGTGTTTTTGACCGTGATTGTGCTGGTCTTTGGGGGGCTTCTCTGGCGGGTGTTTGACCTGAAATACTATCAGCGGGAAATATTTCAGGAAAAAAGCCAACGGCAGCTGAGCGCGTTCGGTATTGAAACACCGCGACGAGGACAGATTCTTGATTGCCAGGGCCGTGTGCTGGCCGCCAGTGTCAAGACCTACAATGCTTTTGTTGAGCCGAGAGTGCTCAAGGAGTATCCCGACCAGATTTTGGTAACGGCGGCGACCTTGCAGGATATTTTGGAGATTCCGGGGCCCGAGATATGCGATATTATCGAGGAAAGCCAAAACCCCGGCTTCGTGAAGCTCAAGTCAAACATCAGCGACGCCCAGCGGCAGTCGCTTCGGCAGGTTCGTCTTCGCGGACTGGGTATCGAGACGGACTGGAACCGGTTGTATCCGGCGGGACATCTGACCGGCCATGTGTTGGGCTTTGTCGGGGCTGGAAATACGGGGCTTTCCGGGCTTGAACTGAAATATGATAAGATATTGGCGGGAAAGCCCGGCAAGTGTGTTTTTGTGGTCGATGTGGCGCGCGATCCGATCGGTGTCCAAACGGCCAAAGGGACCGATGCTGAAGACGGGCTGAATTTGGTGCTGACGATTGATTCGGTGATCCAGCGGTTTGTGCATGAGGCCCTCAAAAAGAAAGTCGAAGACTATGAAGCTGAGTCAGGGGTCGCCGTCGTTATGGATCCCTGGACGGGCGGGATACTGGCGATGGTGTCGCTGCCGGATTATGACCCGGCGAAATTTTCGACGACGCCGCAGGACAGGATGCGAAACCGCGTGCTGACCGATCCGTTTGAGCCGGGCAGTATCTTCAAGCCGCTGGTCGCGACGATGGCACTGGATACCGGGCTGATCGGGACCGACGAAAAATTTGATTGTGAAGACGGTCACTGGTCAAAATACGGGGGTATTGGCGAGTTTGGCAACCATCAGTACGGGATGCTGTCGGTGCGTGAGATTATCATCCATTCGAGTAATATCGGCATGGCTAAGATCGGGCTGAAGATGGGGCAGAAGCATTTGTACGACGGCCTGAAATTGTTTGGTTTTTCGAGCCGAACCGGCATCGATCTGCCCGGCGAGGAGCCGGGGCTGGTGTGGTCGCTGCCAAAATGGAGCCGATATTCCGTTACGCGGATTCCGTTTGGGCATGAAGTGATGGTGACGCCGCTGCAAATCTGTCGCGCCTACAGTATACTGGCCAATGGCGGCTATATTGTTAAGCCGCATATTGTTCGTGCGGTCGTGGATAACCAGGGCGAGATTATTGAAGATAAACAACCTGTTAACCGCATGGGGTATATCATTAAAACCGAGGTGGCTAATTGGATGGTGCAACATGCCCTGACCGATGCGGTTAATGAAGGGACCGGTGACAAGGCCAAACTGGAAAACTGTCAGGCCTGGGGCAAGACGGGGACGGCGAATATTGCCATCGATGGGCACTATGACTGGCGGAATTATGTGGCCTCGTTTGTCGGTGGGGCGCCTGCTGATAAACCGGCGGTTGTCGTGCTGGTGTCGATACGAAAACCGAAACGGTCGCTTGGCAAGGGATACAGCGGCGGGCGCGTTGCGGCACCGGTTGTGGGTGAGATTCTGAAGAATACACTGCGGTATTTGGGGGTGGTTGAGGAACCTAACCTTGACCCATTGCTCACGCAGTAGCCCGAAGCGCAATCGCAGGGATGAAGAAATTGTGCAACCTGCAA
>JAGGWF010000249.1 GCA_021157685.1 Planctomycetota bacterium
ATTAAATCACTCCTTATTTCAAAGCGTTTTATTGATATAGACGCTCAAGCTAAGCTTACGGTACCGTTTTTTTACAAAAATATTAATAGTTTCTGATTGCGGCGGCTTTTTTTACCCACGCCGCATCACCATAGACACCGGCCTGGGTATAGTCAAACGGCTTAAAGCCGATCTTCAGTGCGGGCGAATCGGCGCTCAGGCGAAAATCGTACACGGCAGGATTTTTGAATTTCGGATCAGCAATGATCGAGTTTTTGTCCCTGCCAAGCGACTGCCATTGATCAAGCGTTTTGCCGAGGAAATCGACCTGTCCGGCAGTATTCCAGTAACAGTTGTTATCCATTTCAATATCAACTCGATCCCACGGACCTTCCAGACAACCCCCTTGCTTATAATACACGATGTTGTTTTCAAAACGGAAAGATCGATGCTCTTCGACACGGCTTGCCTGGACCTGCCATTTCTGACTAAAAGCCAGAATATTGTTGCGAATCACATTGTCTTTTCCGTAATGCTGGTGAAATCCGCCGGTCTTCACATTGTAGACAAGATTGTTTTCCATCGTGATGCCCGTGCTGCCTTCATCAGTGTACAGTCCCCAGCCGCCGTAACCATACGAATACACATCGCAAATTACATTGTTGCTGACCGTGGTGCCCTCGGACGGGCCCAATGTATAAACGCCTCCCATATCCGAGAGGACTCCCTGGCCAATATGATGAATAGTATTGTAGTCAATCGTGTTATTCTTGGCGGGGCTGGCCGCGTACCCCCATCGCCAGCCCACCGAAATGCCCGTATAGCGAAGATCACCGATTTCGTTATGGGTTACTTGATTGTCACCACTGTGGCCAATCCATACACCTACAGCACAGGGATAAATATGCCCGCCGGAGTAAATAATATTATTATCGCAAATGTTATGACCGGTTTGATCCGGCTCTTTATCCGGCATCCGCATATCACCAAAACGCACGCCGCCCGCACCAAAATCATGGATAAGGCATTTTCGGACGGTATTATGTCTGCATCCACGACGAAACCAGATCGCGTAACGGTCAATATGTTCGACAGAGCAGTTTTCAATCCGAATATGCTCCGCATAATCGGCCATCAACACGCCCTCGATCGGAGCGGCGGCCTGCTGCGGGCCAAACCCCTGCGGACCTGACAGTGTCTGAGCATAGCAGAAGTTCAGCCCGTTAAACCGGATGTGACGGACTGGAGTCTTCTCGCCCCGGATATGAATAAATCGATCCAGTACCGGAGCGATCACCTCGACCGAATCTATTTGCTCTCCGTCAAGCGGTTTGTAATACAGCATTCCGTCCCGGGCTAAAAACCATTCTCCCGGCGCATCCAGCGCGGTTCGATAGTTTTCCAGACGATATCGCCTGTCTTTTGTCCATGAATTATGCGATTTCATTTTCCGACCGCTGACCCTGATCGTATTGCTCTGCCGGTCAACCGCATCGATGAATCGGCGGCTATTGTCCCATTTATGGTAAACCATAAAATTGACATCTTTCAATTCCCGCTCGCTCAATCCAAACAAGGTATTAAGATCATTCGGATATGCCGTAACGGTTTGTTCTGCACGCTTGGCTTTTGGATCAAGGACTTTTTCTTGAGTCGCCGCAATCTTGAAATAACCCTCGCTCGGCGTAGAAGCCCGCTGGGCGCGGCGGCCGTTCACAAACAATTGCTCAAAATACCACTTGCCCTCAGCTACTTCCGGAATACGAACCGTCCACAGACCGTTTGGGTCTGAAGTAAATCCCGTGATGCGTTTGCCACCGCTGAAAATTGGACTTGCTCCTTGTGCGGCGGTGTAAGTTACCGGGCAGGTGTCCGTCCCGCCGTCGGCCTCTGTCAGCAACAGGGACTGCCGCATTGAATAAACACCATCAGCAATCACAACCTCGACCGGCTCGGCAAGCGGTCCGGCGGACTTGAGTTTGCGGATCTTGTCCCTCGCACCGGTCAGCGTTGCCAGCGGCCCGTCACTTTTATCGGCGGCGGGTTGGCTCATACCGCCGGACCAATCATCGTTTCCATCGGGTGATACATAAAAAGTATGCCCAATCGCATACGCTGAAAGATGCAACACAAGAAAAACCACACCTGTAATCACTCGAATTCCAAAATACATAATAACACTCCTCATTAGATGGATAAAATCGATTATTTTTAAGTGACGCTGAGAACACGAACAGCCCAATCAGCAACGCCATTTCACATTATTCCCTATTTTCGCTACAAAAAATTCCACCCAGAAGCGTTCGCACCCGGCCTTCGTCATCGAAATGGCCCATTTTCAGGACGCCCTGAAGCTCGCCGCAGTCGAACCACAGGCCGTGATTCTTCGGGCAGCGGTCGATCAGCTCCTGTTTTTCCGCCGCATCGCCGACCAGCACCTTGTCCATTTTCTTCAAACAGATCGGGCATTTTCGCCTCTTTTCCGGTGTTTTTGCCGGTTGAAAAGATGTCAACAGGGCATCGGATTGACTCGCCCCGCCCAATAGCAGCTCCAACTCCCCCGCATCCAGCCAGATCCCCTCGCACTCGGTGCAGTAATCCACCTCGACCTCGTCAAGCTCCAAAACAATCATCGCACTCTTGCACACCGGACAATCCATCGTATTGCTCCTGAATTAAAAATCTGACACCTTTAGTTCGCCTTAAAACATGATTGGTTGTGAAAATATCCTTTCGCCAGTATCATCTTGAGCTTCTACCCGAACATAAGTTACGACAGGAACTTCATAGACGATGCTACTTGAGTTTTTCTCCACCGACACACCTTTATCGCTTATGACCTTTATCTGTGCCTGCTTGTTGAGTTTTACGGATAAAACTCCTTTGGCAAAAGTAATCTTCTCGAACTTTAAACTATTGCCCAGCAATGCGCAATAGAACCGGCCGTCTCTGTATGCCTTCAGGCACTCATATTCAGTAAATTTAGGTGCCAGCAGATAATTTCGTCCAATCCAGTTTTTGCTCGCCTCGGCCCCATGATCCGGCACGGAAAAACCATAGCAACATCTGCCTGTGGCAAGGATCTGATCCCACATTTCAAGAGCATATCCCGTTTTGTTAAGCATTTCAGTCGATTCATTCCATATCTCAATGCCCAATACCCTGTCATCATAATCAAGCATTTCATAGATCTGTGCGATATCAAGCTTTGACCATACGGGATGATTGATCGTAATCCCCCCGCCGTCAGCAAACTGCAACTGCTCAAGCATCCGGTCAAAGGCCTGCTGCCATGTTACCGCCGTGCCAATCGAATAGCCATGACGGTTCAGTTTATATGAGGGATTCCGCCAGCCAATATCAAATGTACCGCTACGATAAGTCGAACCGGGACAGTTGATATGGGCGCTTGTATTCGTAAAAGAATGATGTTCGGCATTGGGCGACTCGGTAATATCATCCGATATATTTTTAAAGATATGATCGCCTGTCTGAAATGGAAGTTTTTTTTGTAATTTCGGATCAATCTCATCATACCAGCCGGTATCTTCATCCATAATGATCTCATTCCAGTTAAAGGGCCCAGGGTGCAGTTTGCCGTTGACGACAACCGGGTAGTCCTGGCGAACCCTAAACTGGTCCTTGCGTATTGTCTTCAGAGGATAATAGGGAACGGATGGGTAATAGTTCGAGATCGCAAAATGCCGTATTCCACCTCCATAAGCGCTGTCAAAATGTTCCTGTGCAGTCAGGTGTAAATGAGTTGTCGAACATATCTGCTTGTCTTTTTCCCAATTTACCTTCTCGTAAGGATTATCAACACTGTTATCAAACCTGCTGCCGGCATCATTTCGAGCCGTGGCCGTACACCCGGAAAGATTCGACAACACCGTCAATGACGCCGCAGAAACAACCGTATGGCCTGCTTTTTTCAAAAAATATCTTCTTGTACTTGCCATAAGTAAAACCTCGCTAAAAAAGTCGAAAGGAAAGCCAATTAAAGAGGACAGATACCCTTTTATATTCCCGGTTTTGTTTTTTGATCAGTTATCTGTACATAGTATCCATTATTCCACACATTTGTCGCCGCTATAGTAGTTTTCCTGCCTCTTCATGTCAAGCGACCATTTCGGGCAAGGTTTGTCCGCTTGTTTGGCAGGTTTTTCTTGACAGGATTTAAGGGTCTGGACTATCATACCCCAAACGGGTATAATTTACCCGCAAAAGCGCGAGGGCGCAAGCCCTCCGATTGTGTTTTAGAAATACGATGGAGGCATAAAGACCAAAAATGATTATTGATTGCCATACGCATTTGCAATGTCCCGAACGCGGCGACATCCGAACCGGCCACGCCGATATGTGCGAGCAGCTGGACGGCTGTTTTGTCATGGCCGGGCTGTCGAACGACCGGGACACCGCCAATCAGGGGCTGGCCGACTATGTCGCGTCCAACCCCAAGGCCTACGGCTTTGCGAACATCAATCCCGTTGAGGATGCGGTGGGTGCAAAGGGCGTTAAAAACCTTACGCTCGACCGTAAGCTGTGCGGAGCCGTCCTGTATTGCGGTGAGAACCAGTTTCACCCTGCCCACAGCCAGGCCATGCGGTTTTACGAAGCCGCCCAGCAATTGGGGTTGATCATCTATTTCCATAACTGCCCGCCGTACTCGCCGGACGCCATTTTGGACTATGCCCAGCCGTGGCTGATTGATGAAGTCGCGCGAACTTTTCCCGACCTGAAGATTATCATCAGCCGCATGGGGATGCCGTTTTTCTGGCAGACTCAATCCTTGCTGGCCAAGCATGATAATGTCTATGCCGACCTGAGCATTCAGCCGCAACGCATCTGGCAAAATTACAATGTTGTCGTCAGCGCCTATGAAGCCGGCGTCATGGATAAGATGCTCTTCGGCAGTGGTTTCCCGTTCGCCGAACCGGATGCCTGCATCGAAACCCTGCTGGGCTTTAACCGGATGCTCACGAATACGAATCTGCCGCAGGTGCCGCGCGAAAAACTCCGCAGCATCGTCGAACGCGATACACTAACCCTGTTTGGGTTGAAATAATAAATCCAAAGCACTAAATTCTAAACAAGTACAAATTTTAAAAATCAAAATGCTCTAAAACAGAAGTGTTTTGGTTGTTTTTGGATTTCATGCTTTGAACTTGTTTAGAATTTAGTGCTTAGAGTTTAGAGGATTTTGAAAAAGATGGAACCACTCGAAGAACAGCGAGAGACATGGGGAACCCGCGGCGGCTTTGTCTTGGCCGCAGTCGGGTCGGCAGTCGGATTGGGAAATCTCTGGGGCTTTCCCTACAAACTCTATGATAACGGCGGCGGAGCATTTTTAATCCCCTATATCGTCGCAATGTTCTGCATCGGTATTCCGCTGCTGATTCTTGAATTCACCCTGGGCCATTATACCCAACGCGCCGCCCCGGATGCGTTCCGTCGCGTGAACAAACGACTCGAATTCGTCGGCTGGTGGGGGATTATTCTCGGCTTCGTCATCATTACCTATTACCCGACGATTCTGGCCTACTGCTTCAGCTACATGGGCGACAGCTTAACCGCCATCCTCACCGGCGAGCCGCTGCCCTGGGCGGGCGAAGGCATCGCCGGTGTTGAAAACGCCTCCAGCTATTTCTTCAAAGATTACCTCACCGGTGGCGAGTATATCGGGCCGTTCCGCAGAGAAATTCTTTATATGCTAATCCTTGCATGGGTGCTGATGTATTTCTGCATCTTTCGCGGCGTCAAACTCGTCGGCAAAATCGTCTGGCTGACCGTTCCGCTGCCGTGGATTATGCTGGCCATTCTCGCCGTTCGCGGCCTGACGCTGGAAGGCA
>JAGGWF010000202.1 GCA_021157685.1 Planctomycetota bacterium
CAGCAACCGCACTCGATGCACGCAGACAGGTAATAATCCCGTGCTATGTCCATTCTGAAATGCTTAACAGCGTGTGCGATCTTAGTCGGGTTCAAATGCTCCGGACACACCGTCAGGCAGCGTCCGCAGCGAATGCAGGCGGTTTCCCGTTTTTCGTATTTGGCTTGCGTCACAGCGGCTTGGGTCAGGAAGGTTAGGGCTCCGCTTGTCTTTGTCAGGGGCGTGGAAAGATCGGCAATCGCAAATCCCATCATCGGACCGCCCATAACCACTTTGGCAGCGGTTTCGGTCAACCCGCCGCAATGGGCAATAAGATCTTCCACTCGCATCCCAATCGGAACATAGTAGTTCCCGGGCTTTGATATGGCACATCCGGCGACTGTTACGACCCGATGCGTCAAAGGATTGCCCGTCATCACCGCCTCAGCAATCACCGCACAGGTCGCGACATTCAATACGCAAACACCAATCGTCGGCGGGATGCTGCCGGTTGGGACGGTCTTCTTCAAAATAGAGCGAATCAACTGCCGTTCACCGCCCTGTGGATACTTGGTCTTGATCGGAACGACCTGAATGTCGCCGATATTACCTAACTGCTTAACGGCATTGGTCATCGCCTTGACTGCTTCGGGCTTGTTGTCTTCGATACCAATGCGAATTTTCTCACAACCGGCCGCCCGTGCCGCCAGTCGAATTCCCGCCAGTATCTGCCAGGTCCATTCCAGCATCATCCGATAGTCACAGGTAATAAACGGCTCACACTCGCAGCCGTTTATAATCAGAACTTTTTTCTCCAGTCGCGGATTGGGCTCAATTTTAACCTGTGTGGGAAAACCGGCACCGCCCATTCCAACCAGTCCCGCTTCGCGCACCGATGTGCAAATCTGTTCCGGTGTAAAATCAGCGGGGTTGAAATCTTTATCAAACCGGATATTGACCGGCTGCTTAGGCGTATTGTTTTCGGCATCCACATCAATAATAACGCCCATCGTCCGCCCGATCACCGGGTGCGGAAGCAAAGCAATATCCTTAACCGTCCCGTTGACCGGCGAATGAATCGGTGCCGAAACAAACGCATCCGATTTGCCGATCATCTGTCCGGCCGTAACCGCCTCCCGCTTAGCCACCAACGGTTGACACGGAGCACCAATGTGCTGGCTGAGAAGAATCGATACCTGCTTGGGCGTCGGGATCACTTCGATCGGACAGCGTTCGCTGAATCCCTTACTTTCCGGTGGATGAACGCCACCCGGAAAAGTGCATTTACCGCGAATTTCCGCCATGAAACTTACCTTTTATTACAAATATCTTTTTTTACCGGGCCTCGAATGGCCCAAATTATAAATACGACCAATAAAGTTATGCACACAGCCGCCAAAAAACTGACCAGTGTTAACATTTTCCCCTCAAACCGGTCTTGCAGCAGCCGTTGTCCGGCGGCAAGCGTTCCGATAAACACCCCGATCGGAACCAAAAACGCGACAATCGCTTTCATTGCCACATTCGGGCCGCCTGCCTTGCCAAGCTTTTCATACATCAGCCGACAGCCGTCTTTGTGGTTGCACTGGGAACAAGTGTCATCGCTTTTCATAATCTACCGCCTACCGCAAACGCTAAAAGAGTGCTTATAGTAGAAATAATGGCCGCTTTCAAGATAATTTAATTGAAGATATCGGGAAGCTTTCTGGCTTGACAACTTCACCTAACAATCTATCATGTGAGGAACCTCTATTGATTCCGGAGAATAAAATGCCCCATAGAATGAACCGAAGAAATTTCTTGCATTGGCCGTAAAATCTTCTGCTCTTTTTTAATAATAGCCACAATCAGGTAAGCACAAACAGCTATCCAAACTTGAGTTTTAACCGCGTTTTCATTATAACCAAAAAAAGTTTTTATCCGCAAGTTTTGTTTTATCCATTTGAAAAATAATTCGATTTTCCAACGCATTTTATACAAGCATCGCTATTATCACAGCTGGCAGATCAAAATTATTCGTTATGAAATTCAAATGTTTGTCTTTTTCTTCGGAATAAAAATGAATTCGCCTCAAAGGTTGCGGGTAATATCCGGGAGTATCTTTGCCCGTTAAAATAATCGTCTGATCGCTCCTTACGCCAGAAGCTTTATCTATTTTGTGAGAATATTTTCGCTTCCAAAGAATGCTCTTTTTGAGAAGCGACACAAAACTCGCTCCTGCTTGCTCGAACAAATAGAGTCTTTGAAAATCAGTGTAAGCACGGTCAAATAATAAAACGCACCCGGTTCAGGCACAATCAAATCCAAAGCGTTTACATCGTTGAGCGTGCCATCGGGAATATGGATAAACTCCGGTATATTGCCGCGTAGAGTGATTTTCGTGTGCAATTTGATAGCGGCTTTTGCATGTCGAAATTTTGCCCATGGAAAAACAGATAAGCAAAGATCAATGGTTGTTGCATCGATAGCATAAACCTTACCATCCCATTGAACATCAAGAAGTTCATCGGCATAAAGCGTTCTTGCCTGAGCAATTAGTACCTGAGCAAAATCTGCATAAATTTGCCAATTCCGTTGTTCATTTGCATCAGACAATGTGCTTCTGGCAAGGATCCAATGACAACCGCGGCTGCCATTGACCGGCTGGTTCATCACAGCGTGATATTAGAACTGAATGTGCCCAGCTATCGAGCCGAACAGGCCAGGAAGCGAAAAGATAAGGATATGTAGCATCCAGAAATTTGCCCCCATGGGGGCACCCCCAAGAAGCACTCGTTTATGGGAAAGATGTGATAACTGAAAGGAAGAAATAATTGTTGTTAAGGGAAATTATAGTTGACGCTGGTCACATAACTGCTGCATACATAAGAAGCTATGTATCCCGAGGTGGCATGTGAAATAATTATCATATTTCTGGCAGGCAAAGTTCACTTAATGTCTATTGTAGCCGATGAATGTTCTGTCTCGTCAAATTTAGAAAGTCGCAATAAAAAGAGGAAAACGATAATTATGAGATGGAAAATGTGCTTTTTCACATTACCTTTCCTTTTAGTTATTTTGGTATCTTCGGGTTTCTCACAGGACCCTTCTTCTGACACAACAGAGGATTTATTTGACCTGTCTCTGGAAGAGTTAATGGAGATAGAAGTGGCTTCAACATCTAAAACCCCTGTTTCGATCGAACGAGCACCAGGGACCGTCTATTTATTTTCCGGTGATGCCTTATGGGACAAAGGCATCACTACACTCGAGGACCTGCTTCGTCAAATCCCCGGTGTGCAGTTGGTGCCAAGTCGGCTGGGACATACTTCGGTCTGGATCCGCGGTGTGCAGGGACGCTACAACAGCAAGCTGTTGTTATTAGTTGACGGTGTACCCATGCGAGATTTTTTCTACGGCAACTTTACAGTAGATGAAATGTACCCTATGGAAAACATCGAAAAAATTGAGGTCCTTTTGGGTCCAGGATCGACTCTTTACGGCAGTAATGCTTTTGCAGGCGTTATAAGTATTACAACGAAGAAAAAAAAGAATGAAATCTTTGGCTCGATTGGAAGCTATGACACCTATTCAGGATCCGCCCATGCTACCTATGGCGATGCCTC
>JAGGWF010000063.1 GCA_021157685.1 Planctomycetota bacterium
AATCGCAATCGATTGAGTGAAACCGTAGGCATAGCTATTCTATGTCGAGGATTTCACGATTGAGATTCGGTTGAAGATGATGTAAAGATGAGATGAGAAATGAAGCGTTTATTTATACGCGGTTCCTAAGGGCAACACAGTGCACATACGCTGGATAAGCGGGGGTGGGCGTATGTATACGGGGACGCTGTCCCATAGTGTCCGATAAATTACTTCGTCCCCAGCCGCAGACTCTTTACTATTGCGCATGAGGCCGAATTCAGGCTGTATAGGGGCAGTTTTTGTTGCTTTTAAAAGAAACAAGGTTTATTGGGTTCATCTCTTTTTCATTCCGGCCGATATCAGGGTCACTTAGATGGTATGAATCTGCATCGAGGTATCGGCAACGAAAGGCCAGCGACATAAAACGAATGAAAACAGAGCAAACACAAATACGAAGAAAGTTTCTCCCGCCGCTGGCAATGATTCTGCTGGTCTTATTGGTGGCGATGAGCGTTTCCATGTATCACATGGGCAGCAAACGGGTCATGAAGGAGTATCGTAAATCCGTCAGCCGCCTGGAAACGATGCTCCAGTATGAAGTGGATGGAGATTCCGGGAATTTCAACGAACTGGCTGAGTTAATTTGTGCCGACACGACGATTCAACGGGCCTACCAATCCGGCGACCGTGGGCGGTTGCTGACAGCGGCGACTCCGATTTTTGACCAAGTCTGTGTGCCTAAATCGATTACACACTTTTATTTTCATCGTCCCGACAAGACCTGTTTCCTGCGGGTCCACAAGTCCGACCGATTTGATGATGTCGTTGGCCGCCATACGCTCAAGACCGCTGCTGAGACCGGGCAACCGGCCTCGGGTCTCGAACTGGGGCCGTTGGGAACGCTGACACTGCGGCGGGTCTATCCATGGCGGATCGATGGCGAACTGGTTGGGTATCTCGAACTGGGCGAGGATATTCGCACGATCAGTCATCGGCTCAGTGAACGGTTAGGGATTGATATCGTTGCCCGAATTGACACGATATTTTTGGATCGTGACGCTTGGCAAGAGGGGATGAAGATGATCGGTCAAACACACAGCGAGTGGGGCGATTGCGGTCGTTATGCCATTGCCGACAGTACGATGGAGTCGGTTCCGGCTGAATTTAGAGAGTACATATGCAGTGCTGATCGCCAGACCCGCCAGACCGAAACTCCAACACGGTTGATTGCTTCACCCCGGACCTACCTGGCCGGATATTTACCGTTAACGGATGCCAGAGGCGTTGTCATCGGGACATGGTTCATCTTTGATGATGTAAGCGCATCAATGGCGATGATTTCTCGGTCCGTGGTGATGAGTATTATCATCACTGCCGCGGCCGGGATGTGTATCTATATTTTTTTGTTCATCTTCTTTGAACACATCGAACTCCGCCTGGAAGAGACCGACCGTGCCCAGCGGATAGAGATTGCCAATCGAAAGTTCGCAGAAGCTCAGCTAATCGAAGCGAAGGGACGGGCCGATACCGCCCTTATCGATTATCGACAGGCACAGGAAAAACTGCAGCTGCATATCGAACAGACGCCGCTGGGGGTGATCCAGTTTGGCCCGAATCTGCGTATTGACTCCTGGAATCCGGCGGCGGAACGGATGTTCGGATTTAGTGCCGAAGAGGCGACAGGGCACTCCGCCATGGAGTTGATCATGCCGGCCGATGTTCGTGTTCAGGCCGAGGATATCTGGCAGAAGCTGATCACTCAAACCGGCGGCACATACGAACACAATACCAATGTAAGCAAAGACGGCCGCCGCATTATGTGTCAGTGGCACAATACCCCGCTGGTCGATTCCAACGGTCGGGTGATCGGTGCTTCGTCAATTGTTCAGGATATAACAAAAGAACTCGAACATGAACGGAGCCTGAAAGAAGCCAAAGAACAGGCCGAGACTGCCAATCGGGCCAAGAGCCAGTTTCTGGCCAATATGACCCATGAGCTGCGAACACCGATGAACGCCATTATTGGTTTTAGCGACCTGCTCCGAACGGAAGTCCTGACGGTCGAACAGCTCGACTATGCCGAGACGATTCATGCCAGCGGCGAGCACCTGTTGTCATTGATCAACAGCGTGCTGGATGCCTCCAAGATTGAGGCCGGTAAAGAGCGAATCGTTACGGAGGTTTGTTCGCCGCACCAGATATTGGATCAACTGGAGAAGTTGATGCGGCTTGGCGCCGAAAGCAAGGGGCTCTGCTTTGAGCTGGAGATTCGCGACGATGTTCCCGAACAGATCATTGTTGATGCCAAGCACCTGTATCAGTGTCTGATCAATCTGGTGGGCAACGCGATCAAGTTCACCGACGCCGGGTCCGTCACACTGCGGGCGGGTCTGCTGGACACCGATACCGACCCGTGTCTGTATTTCGAAGTGCGGGATACGGGCATTGGGATTCCGTCGGACCGATTAGATAAGGTTTTCGATTCGTTTGAGCAGGTCGATGCCACCACCAGCCGAAAGTATGGCGGGACGGGACTGGGCCTGGCCATCAGTAAAAAGCTCATCGATATGATGGGCGGGGCCTTGACGGTTGAAAGCACCGAAGGCATCGGAACAAGCTTCACCGTCACACTGCCGATCGAATGCACCTCAAGCGTCCCTGTTTGAGAATGTTTTGGCAGGTTCTGATTTTAATTCCGAAGCACAGAGGCTTCGGCTACTATTCATCCGTTGCTTTTAATCCATGTGTTGTCGGCCAGTCGGTCATGTCGTAGTAGGTACAGGTCGATTGCCCGTCCGGGTACAATTCCAGCAGGGCATAGCCCATCGGGGTCCCGCGAAAGGAACCGTCTTTTTCCGGACCGGCCCGCCACCAGCGACCCGCTAACGCTCCGTTGCAATGAAACGCCAGGTTGTGGAACTGCAATGCGTCAAGCTCATGTATGTGGCCACTGATAAACATGGCCCGGCGGGAAGTTTTGTGCAGCGGTTTAGTAATTTCCTCTGTTCGTTGGCCCATGCCTTTGAACAGTGCTTGATAATACACGATGGGCTGATGGCTCATCAGCAAGACCGGTTGGGTCTTGCTCAGACCGTTGATCTGCTCGTTAAGCTACTGGATCTTCAAGGCACTGGCCATTACAGAGAATGTTATACGCTATATTAAGGATATGGTCAGATTCAAAGTAGGGGTTATGCAATCTGAAAAGATGAAGATGACGGTTGATGGCTTCATCCAGTCCGAGCTGTTTGACCAGCAATTGCATTGTCCCCATACCGCCGTAGGCTATTCCGCGATTGCGATCAGCCATTTCATAATGAATATTACCCGGATGTAACATTGGCCCGGGATGTTCCGGCAACGATCTTTTGTCGAGGTGATTCAGGATTTTTCGCTTGCGTTGTCTCAATTTTTTTGCTATTTTCTCTCTCACTCGAAACGACTCCTTTCATTGAAACTTAATGTTTCTTTGTTTTTCCCTGAGTGCATTGTAATGCCCACTAAAAGAGTCATTTCGAGTACTTTTTGATAATCAAATCAATGTGTCGCTTCCAGCTACGCTGGTTTAGGGGCTAGTGATAACATCCGTTTATAATTGTACTGTCCAATATTATTAAAGGGGTGCTCGCTTAGCATAGTGTGCATCCATGCCTCATTACATAGCCCCAGAACTGTTGCCATCGGCCTTTCGTCAGCTTCAATGAACGCAAGGCTAAAACGCAACTGGCTCCGTCATCTTTCCACCT
>JAGGWF010000075.1 GCA_021157685.1 Planctomycetota bacterium
ATGTCAACCCCAGCATTCGGCCGCTATCAGTCAGCGATAGTTTCAGTTCCAGTTTACCCGCCTCGAAAGTATCCGAAATATCAAACACGCCGCTGTATTCTGCGAGAACCAGTTTCGTCTCCTCAACTGCTGTCAACAGAACATCAAAATCACGGTGGCTCATCTCGACATAAATCGCAGTGCCACCGTGAAACATCGACGAGGTAAATGTCAAACTCGACACGCCGGGGACCTGGCCCACTTCTTCCCGCCACATCCCGGCGATTTTTTCCGATGAATATCCACCGCCGCGATATTGGCCCTCGAGCAACTGGATGTTGACCTCCGCAGCATGGGCACCGCTATCCGAAGAGGTCGGCGGGCCACCGGCGCCGCCGCGAGTAAACGGTTGCTGGCCGATATCGGTGGACATGTGGACAAACATCGACCGCAGCGGCTTATTTACTAATCCGACTTTTGATTTGAGTTTTTTCCAGATGGAATGATTGCTACTTTCCAAACGTTCGGCCTCGATTCGCTCTTCAATACGCATCGCGGCCGCTTCAATCTGACCGACCACCTCGCGCGTCTGCTCGACACTGGTTCCCATCGGCATCGACAGCGAGGCCCACACATTGTCCGACTCAACCTTGGGCAACAGGGAAAACTTAATAAACCCTGCACTGACATAGCCAATCGCCACGCACAAAACCAGAAATGCGCAAGCCACCGTTACATACCGCCAGCGAACCGCCAGCTGCACAAACGGAGCGAATATTTTTTCGACAAACGCTTCCAGATAAACGCGTACCCATCGCTGGATTCGCCCCACCAAGCCCAGGTGTTCACGCCTCGATGCGACAGGCCGTCCGCCGGATAAATGCGCCGGCAAGATCAGTAATGCCTCGATCAATGAGAAAGCCAGCACCGGGATCACCACCATTGGGATTACGCGGATGAACTTGCCAAAAATGCCGTAGATATACAATAGCGGCATAAACGCAAAGATCGTCGTCAAGACGGCCATCGTTACCGGGGCGCACATTTCACGAGCGCCTTTGATGGCCGCTTCGACGGGTTTCATTCCATGCTGACGGTATTCAAAAATATTTTCACCGACAACAATCGCATCATCAACCACGATACCCAAGGCCAGAATAAACGCAAACAGCGACATCATATTAATCGAGGTGTCCATATAAGGCATCATCCAAAAGGCCCCCATGAACGAGATCGGAATACCCATCGTCGTCCAGAACGCCAGCCGCAAATCTAGAAACAGTGCCAGTACAATGAAGACAAGCACTAAACCGAACAACGCATTTCTTTTCAGCAATCCAAGACGCGCCTCCAACATCTTGGAACGGTCAAACCAGGTACCCACAGAAACCCCTTTAGGCAATGAGTCGCGATTATCTTCAATGTACTGTTTAACCGTCGCGACCAGATCCAGTAGATTCTGTGTGCCGACTCGATAGACCTGCAGCTGCACCGAGCGTTTGCCATCAAAATAGCTGGCCTTGTCGGAATCTTCAAAGCCATCAATTACAGTTGCAATATCGGAGAGGTGAACTGTTGTACCGTCCGGGCGCGTCAAGACGACGATCTTTTCAAACTCGCCGCCGCGGTATCGTTGCCCCTTGGTACGAATCAGGATTTCCCCACCGGCAGTCTTAACGGACCCACCCGGCAGATCCAACGACGCCTTGCCGACCGCTTTGGAGACATCTTCAAAGCTAAAGCCGTATCGCCGCAGATTTTCTTCGGACACTTCTATCGAGATTTCATACTGGCGGGCGCCGGTCACATCAACCTGCGAGATATTGGGCATCGCCGTTAATTCATCCCGCATCTGCTCAGCCAGTTCTTTCAGCATCCGCTCGGATACATCGCCGTACAGCACCATCGTAATGACATGATTGCGAATTGTTTCTTCTTTAATGATCGGTTCTTCGGTCTCGGCGGGAAATGTAATGATGCGGTCCACCGCGGCCTTGACATCGTCCAGCACTTTGCTGTTGTCGGCAAAGTCCTCGATCTCAATCATCACAAAGCCCATGCCCTCCATTCCGACCGAACGGAGGCGTTTGACGCCATCCAAACCCGCAACGGCCTCTTCAACACGCAAGCATACGCCCTCTTCCGCTTCAGCGGGCGTGGCTCCCAAATACGGCACCTGAATCGTAATAATATCCACGCTCATCTGCGGAAACATCTCAACGATGTTCGTTTTTAAGCTGATAATCCCGCCAACAATAATCAGTAGCATTAGCAGGTTCGCCGCAACATGGTTATGGGCAAACCAGGCCAGGAGGCCTTTTTTTTCATTCAGTGATTCCACCGCTTGCTCCTATTGATTCTCTGCTTCGTCATCGACAATGATGCGAATGGTCATGCCGTTGGTAACTGTTCCCAATGCGCTGGTAACGACAAAATCGCCTTCGCTCAACCCACTGGAAATATAGGCAAAATCTCTATCCATCCGAACGATCTCGACGGGCTGAATGGTCAGTTTTTTTGTTTCACCGGTTCCCTTAGCCACCCAGACTTCTTTGCTCCCGCGAATTGCATAGCGCCGGACGCGGTAGATATCTTTGACTTCCTTTCCCTGAATAGCCACCCGAACAAACATCCCCGGTACCAGTGGCGGCCGACCGGACTCTGTCTTAAACGGATCGACAACCTGGGCGACAACATGAACCATGCGGGATTTTGGGTCGATCTGACCTTCGGTGCGAACCAGCCGCCCTACCCAGGTATGTTCAGCACCTGCAAATTCTGCAAAAACAGTTACGGCGGCGTAGCTATTATCCCCATTATGATTGCTGTTAAGCGGTACGGCGAACCATGCCAGCTCCGCATCCTCCAGCGGCACCATCACTTCAACCACATCGGTACGATAGACCGTTGCAATCGGCGCACCAATGGTGATGAACTGGCCCACGTCAATGTTGGTCGCTACAACTCGCCCGTCAAACGGCATCGTGATCGTCGTTCGCTCCAAATCGAGCTTTGCCTTGGCCAACCGGGCCTTGGCTGCGCTTAGCTGGGCCTGTGCATTGCGTATTTGCGGCTCACGAAAAACCAATATCGAATCCGGCTGTTTGTCGGGATGCAACTTTTCCCATTCCTGATGGGCGATATCCGCCTCGGCCTTTTCCTGTTCGACTTTGACCTCGGCCTGCGCCACCGCGGCGGCGGCGCTTTCAACCACCAATGTGTAGTCAGTTTGTTCGATTACCACCAACGGCTCATCAGCCTGAAAAAATCCGCCGTTGACAAGCTGCCGATGGCAGTGCATCACCTTGCCCGATACCTGCGGGACGACCTGCACCTCCATTCGCGGCTTGACCGTCCCAAACCCCTGCA
Organism: Planctomycetota bacterium; assembly: GCA_021157685.1. Taxonomy (GTDB): domain Bacteria; phylum Planctomycetota; class Phycisphaerae; order Sedimentisphaerales; family Anaerohalosphaeraceae; genus 4572-13. Next base: position 3,349 of record JAGGWF010000075.1, read on the forward strand.
CTGTCATTTGCAACGATTCGGGATACACCTGTATCGCGTTAAGTAACGGGAACGAAACATGTTGCGTCTTTTTCACCGGCGGCTTGCGAAATAAAGACATCGTTTTCGCAACACCAATCGCCGCTGCAATAATCACAACAACCAAAACGATCTGAAGGATAACTCTTTTACGATTTTTCATTTTTTATTATCTCCTGTGGCTATTCTTTCTTCAATTCCCCAGTCACCGCCGATGGCGAGGAACAATTCTACGCGGGCTTTCCAGAGATTGCCCTGCGACAAAGCCAGTTCGTTTTCCGCCAACCGCCGTCGTCGCTCGGTTTCCAGCACCAGCAAAATCTTATCAACCCCCTGCTTATAGCGGTCGGCCGCCAGCCGTTCGGCATGTTGGGCCTGCTCAAATCGATCGGTTAGCTGTACGATTCGCTCTGTCAGTTTCTGCTGTTTGACCAAAGCATCCTCGACCTCACGCATGGCGTTCAACACCGCAGACGCATATTGGGCCGCCGATTGACGGGCCGTGGCTTCGGCGGCTTTAACGCCGGCTTTTAGGCGGCCACCTTTGAAAACCGGGGCCATGGCGTTCAGAATCGCCGCGTAAACCTGATTCTCCGACAAGGTTAAGTCGCTAAAATGCTCCGACGCATACCCCCCTGTCGCCGTCAGGGTCAGATCAGGATACATCTCGGCAATACGAACGCCAATTCGTTCGGTGCCCGCCGCCAACCGCATCTCCGCCGATCGTATATCAGGACGACGGTCCAGCAAATCCGCCGGTAACCCCATCGGAATGGCCGACAACTCAGGCAGCGGCGGCAGTGTTTGTGACAAATCGCCGGTGGTTTCCGGCGCTTGGCCACACAGAACATCCAGTGCGTGCAGCATCAGCAGCAGCGACTGTTCGACCAATGATTTCTGCGCTTTGGCGTTGGCAAGATTTTCTTTGGCGATATACACATCCACCGCCGGCGAGAGACCCCGCTGATAACGCCGATCAATAATTTCCAGCGCGTTTTCCCAATTGGAAATCGTCTGGGCGTTAATCTCAAGCAACCGCTGCTGTGTGGCAATATCAATCCGCGTCTGGATCACTTGGGCAACAATCGCATGGGCCAGTGCCTGCCGGTCATTTTCGGTCGCGAACAGGTCATACTCAGCGGCCCGTTCGGCCCGGCGGAGTTTGCCGAAGACATCGACCATATAGCTGATACTGAGATCCATCGTGTAGCCCTGTGCGATAAAACTTTCGCGACCGGCCGGGAAATCGAAGTTGACTTTTTGTCGTGTGCGGTTAAATCCCAGATATGCCTCAGGTAAACGAGCTCCGTGGGCAACTGTCAGAAAAGCGCGTGACCGGTCAACCGCTGCCGTTGCGGCGGCCAGATCGGTATTATGCAAAAACGCCTTTTGGACCAGTTCATCGGTCACCGGATCATTAAACCGCTGCCACCATGCGTTGGATAGATTCGGATCATTGGCATCAGCCCATTGCTCGGGCAGCCAGGAATACTCGCCAACCGAGTCCGCCGCCGTTACGGGCCGCTCATAGTCCGGTCCGACATTGCATCCGGCGAGCCAACCGACAGCCAGAAGCAACCCAACCATCACCAATAATCGTAATACAGATTTCATTTTCTAATTCCCCTCCTGATTCGGCTTCGCATATCCGCGAATCCCCGCCGCAACGAACCGCACCATGTGATCCAGTAGATCGTCAATGGTTAAATCCGGCATAATTTCCTGATAAAACTCCATAAACAGGAATGGATGAAGAATTGCTCCGTCGAAAGAGAGAACAACCAGCAGTATCCTGTCCGGGTCGATATCCGGCACCAACTGCAGGATGACCCGGCCAAGTCGAGCAAAAAGCTGCCCTTTCATATCCCGGGCAAACAATTCACGGTCGATCTGCCGGTTTAGAATCTCACGCACCAACAGCCGTATCACTTTGCCACCGGTTTCATTCTCGATGACGCGGCGTATCAGCGGTTTCATCACCGCCCGAAGCAAATCCTCCAGCGCCACACCGGGCTGGGACATTACCCGTTCAATCACATCCAGATTTCGTTGGATCATCGTCCCAAACTGCCGACGGAACATTTCGGCGTAAAGTTTATCCTTTCCGCCGAAATAGTAGTTCACCGCCGCAACATTACACCCTGCCGCCGCGGTCAGTTCACGCACGGACACCCTGTCAAAGCCCTTTTCGCAAAAAAGGGCCTCCGCAGCATCAAGAAGACGGTTTTTAACATCTTCTTTATGACCTTCCTGAGTGAAAATCGGTTTGGTCTGTTCCATTGCATATCCTGATTAAAAGTTAAAACAACTGTTTTAAACGATAATATAAAACAATTGTTTTGATTTGTCAAGCACAAAATCAGATTTCAGAAGTCAGAAATCAGCCGTCAGAGGTCTTTGGCCTGCACACAAGCCGTTGTTATGCCCCCTCCGAAGACCTTACTAAGGAAAAATTGTGTGAATGCCTGCGAAAGATGTTGTCGCAACCACAAAAAAAACATTGAAAACAATGGCGGTTTGACTATAGTGTCCTGATTCGTAAATCGTTTAAAGAACAGGGATTTGATTTTAAAAATAGGTGGACACATGCATTTAGTGAAGTGGACTCGTAAAAACATGCAAAAAATTATGGTTTTCGTCATTATTTTCTGTATGGTTTCGTTCGTAATTGGCTCGGTAGGGCTTAAATTAATCGTCGGTATCTTCGGCGGTAACAACCAACTGATCGCCACCTACGGTGACGGACAAAAAATCAAAAGCCCCGATTATATCCAAGCACAGAACGAACTGGGGGTTCTGCGAATGCTGATGGCTGACCAGCTCCTGATGGCCCAATCCAGTACCGGCACGACTGGGCCTTTGCTGGTACATCTTTTGTTCCCAGACTCACAATTTTCCGCCCAAATTGCATCACAAATGAAACAAGCAGTTCAGCGGGGCCAACTTCCGATTTCCTATGAGGAATTGGACAACTTTTTTCAACAGCAGCCCGAACGGCCGGAAATACTGTGGCTGCTTTTGAAAAATGAAGCCCATCAAGCCGGATGTGCTATTTCAAATGAGACCGCAGCACAAACACTTCGTTATGTCATCCCTCAGATGACGGGCAATCAACTTGATGCGGCAGCACTTGTCAACCAGATCATCAGCAGAAACAATATCTCTGAAGAGCAGATCCTTCAAATCCTTTCAGACTTGATGAGCGTTATGGCATACGCCGAAACTGTGATGGATAGTCAAGCCGTCACCATCAACCAGATCAAGGCGGCACTCGGACGCGGCAAAGAACGCATTGATGCGGAATTCGTAAAAATCGACGCCAAACCGCTAATCGATAAAAATATCGACATCACAGACACTCAGGTCCAAACGCAGTTTGACACATACAAAGCGGTCTTTCCCAACAATCCAACAGACGACAACCCATTCGGATTTGGATACATGCTTGGCAAACGGGTTCAACTGGAATATATGGTTGTTTTAATGGATGATGTCAGCAAGCAAATCGAAAAAAACACCGCCGAAGCCGTCGAGGAGTATTACAGCCGAAACATTGCCCGATTCCAGACGACGAAACCCTCCGACCCCAATGATCCTGAATCAGAAAAGGTCGTGAAAACCCGTTCATTTGCTGAGGTTGAGGCAAGCATACGCCAAGCAATTGATGCGGAAAAAGCGCTTACCCAAGCCAATATCCTCTTTAACGAGATCAAGGATAAGACAGAGAGCGGATTTGAAACGCTAAACTTTGATGAAGCCTCCGTGGGTGAGCTGCAAAAAGCAGCCGGTGATTTCGTGGCTGTCAGCGACAAATTGTCTGAAAAGTATAACATACCGATCGCTTCCGGTAAAACGGGCTGGCTCGACGCGGCAACATTCGGACAGGACAAAATACTCGCCAATATGGGTGTTCGTCGAGGACAAAATACTCTGCAATTGAGCGATTTGGCCTTTGCCGCCGCCGAAGTTAAACCCCAGCGACAGCGTATCGGAATCCCATCAGTACGAGTATGGGAAAATATCGGTCCGCTCAGCAGTGGCTATTACTCCAAAGAAGACAGTAAATTCTACCGCCTGATGGCGCTGGTTCGTGTGGTCGGGATCCAAGAGGCCACGGTGGCGAACGATGCCAATACGACATTTGACACCCAAGGTATTGTACTCGGCGACCGACAGACAGAAGACGACACGACATTCTCACTGGCCGATCGGGTCAAAGACGATATCCGCCTGCTGGCGGCAATGGACGCTACCAAGGTCCGGGCCAACGAATTGGCCACCCTGATCAGCATCCAGGACTGGGACAAGGCGATAACGGCCTATAACAGCAAATATGCCAAGGGCGAAAAAACCGCCGCGGAGGAGGACGCTCCGGCAGAAAAAGATGCCGCAGACAGTCAACGAATCGAATTGGGAAGCGTCAAGCAGCAACTTCGCATCTCGCAGGGGCAATTGGCTATGGCTAAACAGATGATGCTTCAAAATCCGGCTTCGGCTCGGTATCTTCAGGAACAACTTACCGGCGGAATGCTGACAAATCAGCTCTATGCCCTGCTCCCTGAAGACGCTGAAACAACCGGAACAACTCAAACAGTTGTTGCATTTGAGCCGCAAGCGGCTTGCTATGTTGTTAAAGAAGTCATTCGTCAACCCGCCACAACAGCCGACTATCTGGACAATAAAGCCAAGGCAGCGCTGCAATTGAATGCTGCCGAGTCCGCTGGGCTTGCACTGGTCCACTTGGGTCCTGATAACATCTTAGAACGCACAGGGTATCAACCCCAACGGCATGAGAAATCAGACGATCAGCCGGAAGAAAATGCTCCCACAACAGAAACGGAAAACAAAGAAAGCTAAATGGCAACAAATACAAACAATCCTTTGCCCTTAGAGAAGGGCCTGTGGCTGATTACCGTCGGACTGGCAGCGTGGATGATTCCCGGTGCGGGGCATTTTCTGATCCGTGAGCGAAAACGCGGGGTGATTTTGTTCGCCGTTATCACGACTTTATTCGCAATGGGATTGTTTGTTGGTTCCATTGGCGTGGTGGATTGGGTCAGCGGGAAGATATGGTTTTACGCCCAGATATTGTACTCACCAGCAGTCGGCCTCATCGGTAACATCACCAAGCACGGCGGCTATCCTGTCTATGGGCGGCCCTGTGATGTCGGACAGATTTACACCTGCATCGCCGGAATGCTGAACCTGCTGTGTATCCTCAGCGCTGTGTATATGGCTTACTGCGGCCGCGGCGAGATGATCGGACACGAGGAGGAAGAAAACAATGGCTAATTTCGGCTTGGTTCTCGCGGCATTTACCACTCCGATTGAGATCGGAACAACGCCAAGCTCAATGCTGTGGATGTTCCCCCTGCTGGCGGCCATCGCGCTGGTCTATAAAGCCACCAAGATGCGGGTACTGTTTACAAAAAAATATCTCCTGGAATCCCTGCTGCTTTTTTTGTCCGTCAGCGGCTTTATGATCATGGCAATCATCGTATTAAACCTCCTTAGCTGGCTGGTTACAAGTTAGCCAAGGTAGCTCAGGCATCCTGCCTGAGAATAAAAGCACTGGCACCACAAGTAAACCCAAATATATTCTCGCCAAGACAACAGCATTATCACAAAAATTCACCCCGCGTGGGCAAGGCCCACCCTACAATTGCCCGCCCTACCTAGCTCTAAAGTAAAGCAATAAATGTGTATTTAATCCTCATCAATCTGACTGATTGCCCAGGCAGGATAGGGTGCTTCGGAACCTTTCTGCGCGTTCCAGATTATACGATTGAACAAGTCTTCCGGGCAGTTGTCTATCTGGTCAAGGTCGAGTGTGGCTGATGCAAAGGCAAAGGAACGCTGAATCGGTTCTGTGATTGCCTCGGGGGCAGGGTTCATCTGGTCGAGCGGTATTGTGTTAGGCACCGCTGTGTAAGGTTTCCAGTCCGGCGTGTCGGTAAAACAGGCGGCCATCGGCACTGCAGAGGCGTCAATCTGATTCATGGGCGGTAAACCAAGGATTAACTCTATCGTGCGCAAAAGTCCGGGCTGATCGTATTTCTTATTCACGACGGCACCCCTTCGGGTATAGGGGCTGACAACATAAGCAGTCGTTCGGTACCCACTTACATGGTCCCAGCCAGCTTGGGGGTCATCTTCTATCACAAATATGCAGCTTTCCTTCCAAAACCGGCTATGGCTTATTGCCTCTACAATTTGCCCCAATGCTAAATCATTATCAGCAACCTGAGCGGCAGGCGTGGGTCGGCCAGCCATTGTTCCTGATGTGTGGTCGTTAGGCAAACATATAATCATTAGCCGAGGCATTTCGCCGGCATCTTCAAACTGATGGAGTTCCTTTATGAATTGCTCGGCGCGAAAAATATCAGGGACCGCCATATCCCATCCTATCGTCTGCATGTTTATATACGGCTTTAGCGATTCAATCGCAGGGGTACTGGTTATTGCAATCAGTCCGGTTTTATTTATCATGTCATTATAAATGTCAAGAAAAGATGGTTTGTGGGTTTGTTTAGAATCTTTCCAGCGAACATTGCCAACAGTAAACTCGCCATAAATCCTTAACGATATGTTATGAGCGATAGCATTGTCCCAGATAAAACCCGCAGGAGAATATGCCAGCGCGTCAACATCTGCCCATTCCATGCCGTCAGGATAGCTGCGAGGAAAGCCTGCAAATGATTTTTCCATATAATCAGTAGTTATCGCAGAGTCCGACCATTGATGGCCGTCAGCGCTGCAAATGCCGGCACAGTATGTATTGTCCAGCAGGACAAATTCTCGGCATATCTTGTGCTGATTCGGAGTAACCTCTTCTCCGAAAACACAAAGATTGGGATCACCATTACCCTGTTTCATGTCACCAAGAACTTGATCGTAAGTTCTATTTTCCTTTATAATATACATTACATGGTTGAATACTGATGGTTCGCCGATACGATGGGGAACCGGCCTTGCCGGCTGATTGGTCCTGGCAGGAAGCATAGCCGCTTTGGCAAGAGCTTGGTAATTGTTATGCAGAACAGCTTGTGTATATTCGGCCAGCTTCGTTTTATCGGGAACCTTTATTAACGAAACAGTTCCGAAATACTGATGAGAGCTGTAGGAATGCTTTTCTTGGGTTTGGTATCGTTTAAATGAGCCGATACCTTTTATGTTTGCAACATATAAAGTGTTTTTTCGCATGTCAAATTCTATCGCTCCGGGAAACCATGCGGTCGGTACCAATCCGAGCAGTTGGGATTTCCCCGGCTTAAAAGAAACCACAGCTATCGCGTTTTGCGAACCATTACAGACATACAGCATACACTCCTTGTTATCATAAACTACGGCGTTCGGGGTCGCTCCAAATAAATCACCGTCCCCCCAGTTCATATTAATAGTTTCGATGATTTTGTCACTGGATGTCTCTATTACACTAACAGTATCGCTTGCGGCGTTAGCAACCATCACATATTGTTGGTCCCCCGTTGTTGTTATGCCGGATGCGTGTAAACCGATTACGATCTCAGTTTTTAGCTTTCCGCTCTTTAAATCAATGATAGAAACTGAACCTTCATTTGCAATAAAACGCACGGAATCAACTTTAACCTTTCCGGTTAGCCCTATGGGTGCGGTAACACTTGAATCGTTTGGCCGAGAACCTCCCCAATTAGTAACATATGCTTTTCCGGCTGCTAAGACAACGGCATAAGGGGCTGTGCCGGTATCAAACATTCTCAATGGTTTTCTTGTTTCAAGGTCAAGTTCTAAGAGCCGGTTGGATACATTTAGCGTTACATAAAGCCGCTTTCCGTCGGCAGAGATAGCAAGGCCCGCAGGCAGTGCCTGAGTTCGCTTTTGAATGTTTGCCGCAGGCAGAGATATCGAATATAAGGGCTCGATTTGATGCTTTGAGTCTACCGCAAAAACTTTTATACTGCCATTGACATTTGAAAGGTAAATCCTACTACCGTCCGGCGAGAAAGTTAAGCCGGTATAGCTAACCTGTCCCTTTTTGTCTGGTTTAAGAATAGCAGATGAGGCATCTTCTGGCTTGCTGTCACCCACAGGTTCCGGCGGCAGTGGTACTCGTTGAAGTATTTTTCCGCTGGACGGTTCGAGTACAACAAGCTCAGCGGTTTTGCCGGAAGTTACCAGCAGTTTTCCGTCTGGGCTTAGACTGATAACCTGTGGGCGTAAGCCCGGCAACTCAACCTGTTTGCCGGCAGGGGTAAGTACTTGATTAATTGGCAGAATAATTCGGCTGCTTTTTTGTGGTCCCGCCGTTTCACATTTAACATCGGCAATCGATATTCCTGTGCCTGTAACCAAAAACAATAACAGTATAAATAAGTTGCTTGATAGAAATAACAAAAAGGGCAAAACGCCGTCAATATCCTTGTTTTTCATTTTTAAGCTCTCCACAAGTGTTTTTGGTTTCCTGATTCGGCATTATTGTAATCTATAATTCCCTATTGTCTTATTCACCTATGAATACTAAGAAGTCAAGATAATAAATTTCTGAATCCAGAATTCACTTCTTATTTGACATCCTGAAAATCAGAGGGATTTTTCAAAAACACAACATGACGGTTGGGGCGTAGTGAAGCATTTCATTTCCGCCGGGTTTACGCACCCCGGCTAATCGCTCTCGGTTTTCTGAGGGATGATTCCGATTTCCACCAGCGCCTCATAAGCGGCTCGCTGCTCGGCTTCTTTTTTGGTAATGCCCCAAACGCCGAGATAACGGTGATGCCGAATGACCGCTGCAATCTTAAAACATTTGTTGTGATCGGGTCCCTTTTCATCCAACAGCTCGTACATCGGGGTCGAACTGTACTGGCGCTGGCAATACTGCTGCAAAAGCGATTTGAAGTTTTCCTGATGCTGCTCGGCGTCCGCTTCGGCAATCATCGTGTCGAAAACCCGGAGGATGAATGTTTCCGCCGCTTTCATACCACCATCTAAATAGATGGCGGCAATGGCCGATTCCAAGCTGGCCGCCGCCACCGAACCGCTCATGGCCCGCGTTCGTTCCATGCCTTTGCCCACCCGCATAAAACTCGGCAATTGCAGCTCGTTCGCGATGTCGGCGCAAGTCTTGCGAGAAACAAGGCGGCTTTTAATTTTTGTCAGGTCGCCCTCCAGATAATGGGGAAACCGTCTAAACAGCGTATCGCAAATGACCAATGACAGCACCGAATCGCCGAGAAACTCCATCCGTTCGTTGCTGCGCAATCGACTGTTCGCCGCCGAAGAATGCAGAAATGCTTCATCAAGAATTTGAGGATCTTTGAATGGGTAATCCAGTATCTGCTGGAGCTGCTGCACAGTCTCTGCGTTCATAATGACTCCTGATTGTCCGCTGCGCAAGCAGATAACGAAAACCGCTCAATGAACGGGGTTCGCAATGCACTTGCTGTTTCTTTTGACTCACTGTAACAGAAAAAGAGCAGATTGTCAAGAGACACCCTGCCCTTTTAAGGATCTACTTATGACTGGTTGTAACTGGTTGTAACTGGCACCTCTAATTGGCCAGTTGCAGAGAAGCCAACGCGATGAACTGATCGTCCATAAAATCAAAAACACTCTCTAATCCGGTTACATTGAAGATCGATCGTGTCTTCGGGGTAACGGAGGAAAAGACGAGTGTTCTTCCGTTGTCGTGCAGCACTTTGCGAAGTTTCAGCAACTTGGCGATACTGGACGAGGTAATAATATCCGTATCCACAAAATCCACTACGACATCCTGTGTCGTGTTCTCTGCGACCAAATCGATGACGGTCTGCAATTCATCCCCCATATCCGGTTCTGTCGCCAGATTGATAAGAATCACATCTTCCGACCAATTTTGAATACCCATACGATTATCTCCTGAATTTAAAGTCCATTTCTGTTCTGAATATCGGCGGCAAAACCGGAGCGGTTAATGAAAATCCGGGATGATTTTGATTTTTCGCAGACAAAGGGCGAATCTACGGTGATTTCATAGCAATGCGGGACGAAAGCAGATGAAAGTGAAATTTAACCTATTAATCTGCGTTTTATCGGTCGTTTCATCGAAACAACCCACCGCGGCCTTGTTTTTACCGCCCTTTTCTGTTATTATTTGAGTCAGTCGATGTTTTTTAGAATCTGCCGGTTGTATGGGGGCTTGATTTAGTCGAAACAAACAATGTACCGCCCTACTATCTGCACGGAAAGGTATTATGAGATTTCAAAACAGAATTTTAGTGTCCACAATGACAATTAGACAATGGGCCGTCTTGTTCTTCGTCGCCGGCGCAACTGCGGTCGCGGGAACCGTCAACTGGCAAGGCCCGGCAGGATCAAAAATCAAGGAAATCCGCTATTTCCCAAAAGAACCAGAAATACAATCAGCCGCTGCCGCACCAATGGCGGAAGCCACATCAACGATTCTCTCCAATATCATTGACTCCCCGCCGGTAGATGGATTTATCCCGTGGATTGTCCTGACCGCAACAAACAAGCGTGAAACGGAAGAATTTTGGGAAGCGGTTACTGAACCCTCTTATGTTGGGACGCCAACAGGCGGAATCGATCCAAGAACCGATTATATCATTGGACTTTTTGACACCGGAGCCAGCACCCATGTCATCGGGTATGAGAACGCCGTCAATGCAGGACTTTTTAACAGTACTTATTTAACCGAGAATCCAATTTCAGTTCAAGGTGTAACGGGTTCAGTGGACGCCTGGGTCAGTATGCCATATGCATTATTTATGGATGGATTGGATGTACTGGAGCCAAATGGAATCGGAGAAGCTGAGTTTATTTTGCCAACAACAGATGGAATGAAGGGGCAAAGTAATGTCTCAACAATTGTCGGCGATGATCCCGGCGAGTATCCTGACCTGGCCACTGCCATCGGAAGCCCTATGAGTCTGTACTACACAACACATATTGAAGTGGATAAAATGATAACCGTCACTCATAACAGCGTTGATTATACCGCTCCCAAGATTTCTTTCTATAATCAAGGGGTCAACGAACCAAATTATCCAAACTATGTCCCCTTAGAGTTGAAACCATTGGGAGCCATAAATGTACAATGGACCCCCACACTTGATTTATTGAATTTTGACTATATTCCGGCAACACCCTCTATTATCTTGGGAAATTCCTCGCAAAGTCTGTTCTTTGTCCACGGTGTCGATCTGACAGAAGGAAGCAAAAGCGCTTACGATAAAGATCGTTTTATGCTGGATACAGGGGCACAAATCACCGTAATCGGGAATCGGATTGCTGCCCGCTTGG
>JAGGWF010000247.1 GCA_021157685.1 Planctomycetota bacterium
GGTTGTGACCGGCGAGTCGTTTGCCGATTCGATCGCTGAATACGAACAGTTTTTCGATATTATCTATACGAGCATGGTCCGCGTGGGCGAAGTTACCGGTACGCTGGGCGAGTCGCTTTCGACGATTGCGGCCTTTATGGAAAAGCGGCAGCGGCTCGAAGCGAAGATGATGACCGTGATGATTTATCCGGCAGTCCTGGTATTTGTCTGCCTGGTCGTGGTGATTGTCCTGATGGTTTGGGTCATTCCTAAAATTACCGAGCAATTAGTCGCCACCGGCCAGACATTGCCATGGCTGACCCGTTCGTTGATGAACATATCCGCCCTGCTGACAAGTGGGTGGGTGATCGTGATTATTGCTGGTATTGTGGGCTTAGTTTTGTCGTATAAACGGATCGTTAAGACCGAACGAGGCGCGTTGGTTCGTGACAAGACCCTTCTGGCGCTGCCGGGGTTTGGTTCATTGCTCAAACAACAAATCCTGCAGCGGTTTACCTCAACGCTGGCGACCTTGTTGGGTTCCGGCTTATCGATGGCCGAATCACTGCGGGTGGTCTCGCAGGTAACCGGTAACAGGATTATGACCAATGCGATCAAACAGGCCCGCGAACGGATTTTGTCCGGCGCTGATATCTCAACGCCGCTGCGGGAAAGTGGTGTCATTAATCCCTCGATCGCACACATGGTAACCGTGGGCGAAAAGAGCGGTGAACTTGAACTGATGCTCAAGATGATCAGCGAGAATCTGGAGGCGTCTTCGGATCTCGTTGTTGAACGACTGAGCGCTATTGTCGAACCGCTCATTATCGTGTTGATGGCGATTGTGATTGGGATTATTGTGTTTGCGACATTTGTGCCGCTGATCCAGTATTCGGTGACACAATTTTAGAGGAACCACGAATGAACACGATAAAAAAAGGAAGCGCAGATTTCACGGATTTTTATAAAACCATGAAGGACACGAAGGATATGAAGAAAAAAACAGATGAAAACAACTTCATGCTCTTCATGAACTTTATGATAAAATAATCCTGTCTGGAAAATGATTAGTGAAAATTCGTGTGTATTCGTGTGTATTCGTGGTTCGCTCTTGTGTGAACAGCTATAATATAAATGAAAGGAATAAGATGATTTCAAAACGAAGAAAAAATGCGAGTGGTTTTACGCTGGTGGAGCTGATGGCCGTGCTGTTGATTATTGCCCTGATCGCGGGGCTGGCGGCGAAGAGTTTTATGGGAAGTACCGAAAAAGCCAAAGTGGTAACGACCAAGGCGACGCTGTCAACGCTTCACGGTGCCGTGAATATGTTCAAATTGGATACGGGCCACTATCCCAGCGAAGAGGTCGGCCTGATCGAACTGATTGAACAGCCGATGGACCTTGAGGATTGGGCGCCCGGTGGATACCTCGAACAGACCAGCATTCCAAGAGACGGATGGAAGAATGAGTTTGTGTATATTCGTAATCCCGAAAGCGGCAAGCCCTTTGTGATCTTGAGCTATGGGGCCGATGGACAAGAGGGGGGCGAGGGTCATGACAGGGACATTTACAGCACCAATTTGGATGGCTCCGATGATTCAGAAACATATTCAGAGACATATACGGAAGACGAGTATTAACGCCTCTCGAAAAACGGGCGGTGGCTTTGTCCTGATCGAGATGCTGATGGTCGTGGGATTGATTGGCCTGATGGCGGCGATGGCCACGATCAGTTTTGGTGCGATGTGGGGCAATCTGCGATTCAAACGACAGGCCGAGGAGTTGGTGGGCGTGTTTCAGATGGCCTACAATGCCGCCGCAGAAAATGACCGCCGCTATGCGGTTGTTCTGGATTTTACGGAGCAATTGTTTGTTCTGCGGGAGTTTAAGTCGCTCGATCTGGAAATGATGGACCCGGAGGAGGCGATTATCCAGACGCGCTATTTCACTGAGGCACTGTCGTTGGAGTATGTGCTGTATGACGATGGGGATGACACCCGGGATTATGAAAATGCTTCCGAGGCACGATTTTTAGCAGGGCACTCCGGCTGGCAGAACGGCGGTATCGTCATCCTGCGGGATGCCGATGGAACGCCGTGGACGATTGTGGTTCACCGATTTGCCAGACCGGTGGAGTTGTTTAAAGGCGAATGGGATTTGGAATCATTGGGAATGCTTCCACAGGATATAATAGATGTACCGTTTTAAGTATAATTTGTTCAAGACACACTTAGCAAAGCCCGCATTTACGATGGTTGAGGTGGTCGCGGCGTTGGTGTTACTGTCGATGATACTCTCGTCAGTTCTGGTGCTGATGAATCGTTATGTTGACTCGGTGATAGATCTCCAGCTTCGCGCCGAGGCGTTTGAGTTGGCTCGCGGCAATATGGAGCAACTGCTGGCCGAAACCAAACTGTCTGATAGGACCGAGTTTGGCGACAGTGAGACCAATCCGGATATCGAATGGCAAACCCTCGTTGAGCCGTTTTATGAGCCGATGACGAATAAGATGTGGGTTCGTGCGGTCTGCTCGGCTGGTTTTACGGACAGCAAGGGCGAATTTAAGAATATCGAACTGGAACACTGGATCACTAACTTAACCGCGGCACAGGTCAAGAAGATCGTTGCCCAACAGCAGGTTGAATCGGAATACCTCGATCTGCTCGCCGGCGGTGAGGATTCAGCCATTCAGGAAACCACAGGGGCCTATCTGAAAGAAGAGGGGCTGGATCACGAGGCGTATAAACGGTTTTCCGAGCAGCAGAAGCGGAAAAAAATTGAATACATCAACGAAAATGGATTTGAGGGTTATGAAGAATATCTCGAAACACTGAAGGAAGAAGAAAGCAAGTTCCTTGAGGAACTGGGTATGGACTTTGACGCCTACAATGAATTTGCCGCCAACTATGTCCCTAAGAATACCGGGTTGCCTGACTTTTATGGTGACTTTGATAATACGCCGAGCTCGGACCGGCCCCGGGATGATGGGCCCGATACGGATCCATCGGACCCGGACGATTTTGAGATTCCCTGGGATCGGATTCCGCCGGAACTGATACCGTTGATCGAACAGTTATTGGGGATCACAAGACCAGAGTAATGAACCACAAGAAAATAAAATTGGGGATTGGCTTCACGCTGGTCGAGACGATTGTCGTCCTGATGCTGGCATCATTGATCTTGGTGGCGGTGCTGGGTGTCTATGGTCGGATGCGTGCCAATGCCGTTACAATTTTGGACCGTTTGCAGCAAAATCGGCTCCAGGCCGAAATCCTGCAGAAAATCGCCGAAGATATCGACCGCTTGGCGGCTCCGGGATTTGAGGCAACGATTAACTTTCAGAATAAACTGGACAACGGCTACCGTTCGGCCAAGTTGACTCTACTGAACAGTTACTACGGCAATAATAACAAAAAAGAGACCTATGAGCAGATTGAATGGCTCAGTTCTTATGATGTGCAGTATGACGCCTTAAAATTGTATCGTATGCACGGTGGATTGAATGTTGCCGACAAGGTCTTGGGGGCCAACTCGGATGACGAGCCGCTGTATATTCCGGTCGCTGGCGGCATCACTCATTTTGAATTAAAGGCCCAACAGGGCGAAAACATTCTTGGGGCATGGACATCCGAGACGCTGCCGAAAGCCGTTCGGATAGGGATTTCATTTGCTCCGCTGCAGGAGCTTGATGACGGCAGCGTCGGTGTCCCCGAAGAGGAGATTTCCTTTCGCACGGTGGCGATTGATCGAACGCGGCTCATTCCGTACCAGTTTATCAAAAAGAGCTTTGAGTTGCCGGACGAAGAAGACCCCAATGAACTTTCAGATGATAGAGACCCAAACGCGATATTAGACGATCCAGACGGATTAGCGGAAACTGAAGCAGACAATGAACTCGAATCCGATAAAAAATAAGATCCAACAAACGGTCGATCGACCGGCTGGATTTGTCCTGCTGGTAACGATGATTGTATTGGTCGTGTTGGCTTCGCTGACGACCGGGCTGGCGGTGCAGATGTCGATGGCCAAACGCCGTCAGCAATATATGATCGAGTACCAACGCGCTCGCTATGGGTTGGATTCGGCGATGAAATATATTCTGAATGTATTACCCGACAAAAACTTCACACTCACCGAAAGAGAGCAGCAGCCGGATTTCTCCGATGTCTTTTTGATGGACAGAGGTGAGTTTGCTGAGTTTGTCGCTTCCTGGGCCGAGACCGCGACCGATGAGCAGATTGAGGCGGTTCTGAAAGAAGGGGCCTCTCTGACACAACTGCAGCCCCTTAGCAGTGAGGATAGGGTATCCGGGTTGCTTTCCCTGTTTGGCGTTGGCGGTGGCCGCGGCGCTGATGATGCGAATGATATGGAAGCGGATTCATACGAGTTAGACGAACAACTGTATGTAGTTGAGCTGGATCCGAATGATGTGGTCGTGCCGGGGCCGTATGGCCCGCCATGGCCGTTCGTCATTGAGCCGATTGATCTGGAGATCGGCCCCTGCAAAATAACGATTACCATTGAGGATGAAAACGCCAAGATGCCGTTAAGCTGGTTTGTGGTAAATCCCAAAGAGGCCAGTGAGCAGGCGGAGGACGCTCTTCAGATCTTTTGTGAGTGGATGTCATGGGACTCGCAACAGCTTCACGATTTGGAAGCGGAGATTGCCGAAGCAATGGATAAAATCAACGACAAAAAAGAGTTCAAGCTCAATCCCGGCCCGATCATCCAAAAAACAACAACCCGCACAACCAGAAAGTCCAGAGCCACAAACCGCCGTTCTCGCAGAAAGACTTCTCGGAGCCGGACAACCAAGCAAACAACAACGAAAAAACGCCCCGCCGTTGCTCATACGACGGATTTTGCCAAGTTGTTTCACAGTTCGCTGCTGGATCGGGAGTTTCTGGCCCGGCCGCTGCCCGATACCGGAGACCGGATCGAAAGCCCTCTCAAATATCTTTCTCTCTGGGGATCGCAGCGGGTCAATATCAATACGGCGCCGCGACATGTCCTCGCCGCCGCTTTTTCGCTTGCGGAGACGGGATCTTTTGACCTTCCCGAGTTTACCCAGAAAGTGATCCAGGCCCGAAAAGAAAAACCGTTTCAGAAGATTGATGAATTGAAGAACCTGGGCGGCCTGAGTGCGGATACGATGAAGAATCTTGAAAACTATTTAACGACAACCAGCACATTTTTTCAGATTCGCATTACCAGCCGCAGCGGCAATGCTCGCAGTTCAGCGGTGGCGACTGTGGTTAAGGAAGGTAAAAAGACCCAGCAGCTTGCGATTCTTTATGAGCAATAATACGAAAAAGTGATGGGTGGCATGGTCAAGCTGTGCTTGGCCATGTGAGAGCAAAAAAACGCCCTTGGTTAAAATATTATGATTCAGATAGAAATATAAAAACAGGAGTTGATAGCGTGAACGAAAAAGGAAGTTTAGGACTGTTTCTTTCCAAAGACAAGGCGGTGGCGGTCTGGGTGTCTTCCGGTTCGGATAGTTCAGTGGTGCGAAAGCTGGCTATCACCCCGGGCGCCGACGGACCTGCTGTCATTGCATTGCAGGCCGCGCGGGCGGTCAGCGGTGCGGGTGATGAATTTGATGAGGCCTTTGTTGCGGTTGATTGTGCTTACTACACACAGTACAAACTGCACTCGGAGTTTGACGATTACCATCAGGTCGAAAGTACGATCAAATTCGATGCCGAAGAAGCGGCGGCGACCGATGCAATGAATCTGGCGGTGGCTTTCGATATCACGGGCAAAGCCCCGGTTGGTTCAGAAGTGACTGTTTACACGGCCGACCGCCAGCTTTTGACGGATATGCTGTTGGATATACAGGAAGGTGCTCTGGATCCCGGCTTTATGGAGCCGGATGTGGTTTGCCTGGCGCGGGCGCTGTCTTACTGTGCGGGCCTGTCAGAACGAACCGATGTGATGTTTGTTGTTTTGTCGCCGTCCAGTTGTTATATGATCCGGCCCCATGCGGATTTTGCTCCGGCGGCGCGTGCTTTTCTAATTAGCAAAGAACAGGATATAACCAGTATCCTTTCACGCGAAGTCATGCTTGCAAATGGCTCTGCCGATTCTGCCCAGCCGATGGCATCTATCGTTTTGATGGGTAATCTGGATAATGTGGACGCCGATCTGCTGGCCCAACGCACCGGTTTAGAGGTTCAGACAGCCACACCTGAAAAAGCTCTTGTTGAGGCATTAGATGATGATGTAGATATATCGCCTCACGAATTGATGATTGCTTATGGGGCAGCGCTGGCGGGACGAACACGTGGCCACAAAACAGATTTTCGCAGAGATTTTATGCCCTATCAGGGACGGCGAAAGGTTGTCCAGAGCAGCTTGCGACTGATCGGGATTTCCTTAACCATCCTTTTGGTCTCTGTGGCGGTTTTCTTTCAGCTCAAGACATTTCGAATGAGGGGCTATACGCGCGGATTAAATAAAAAAGCACTGACCGAATATAAAGCAGCGACCTTTGGCAAAAAGCCGCCTCGAGGCATGTCGGTCAGTTCGGGATTAAGAAGAGAATATAAACGGGCCAAACAGGCTGAAGAGGGAATCGGCCCCGGCGGAGATAAATCTGTGCCGGCGAAGCTCACCTTTTTCTTTGAGGCATTAAGTAAGACACCAAAAAAGGTGGATATCAGAGTTCAACAGATCACGATTACCGAACGCTCGATGAAAGTCAAAGGGGACACGAACAGTCGTACCGGAACGATGGCGTTTTTCAATGAAATCAAAAAACACCCGCGAATTACATTAAGTTCCGAACGACTTACGGCCGGTCCGGATCGACGCGATATCTTTGACATAACTCTTGAACCGAAGAAAAGCGAGACGAAACGATGAAGGTAGATATTAAAAATCCAAATGTTTATTATATAGCAGCGCCGGTTCTGGCGGGATTGTGGGCAATACTGGTGGGGTTTATATTTTATCCAAGCTCGATTGAGGCCTGGAATCGAAGTCAGACAGATTTCGAATCCGTCGAGAAGCAGATAAAACAGCTTGTTACATTACAGCCGAAACGCTTGGAGTATAAAGTTGACGAGAAGGCGAAGCCGGAAGACTTTGACTTCACCAAAACGATTAATGAATTTGCCCGCGTTTTTTCGATCTCTGATTCAAATTATAACTTAACCGTTCGGGGCCAGACCAAGCGAGCCGGGCGACAAACACGGTCGGCGACCATCGTGATCAAGACCATTGACATTGAGAAACTCGCACAGTTTCTTTCTGCTATGCTGCTCCGCTGGCCGGAACTGAAATGCGAGGTTTTAAGCTTCGAAAAGGTCAAAAACACTAAAAACAACTGGAAAGTCAATATGTCGCTGACTTACTACTATTAATGGCCCCTATCAGCATTCTCGATAAAAATATCAAGCCAAAAGGGTGTTTTCTAATCCAAAATCAGCATTTGGACACGGCTTGCTTGACCTTCATCCCTTTTTCTGGGATACTCTTAACCGATCTATGAAGAAAAAAGTAGTCATTTTAGGTTCGACCGGTTCTATCGGGTGCAATGCGCTCCAGGTTATTGATGCGCTGAGTTCGGAATACGAGGTCATCGCGCTGAGTGCTCATCGCAATCTGGATCTTCTGGCCGAACAGGTGAGAAAGTTTACCCCCCGTTATGCAGCTGTCACCGATGAGCCGTCAGAGCGGGTTTTGAAGCAGACCTTTTCCGATTTTGAGGGTACGGTTTTATCCGGTCCAGAGAGCTTGGTCGAATTGGCCTCTCTGGTTGAAGCGGATATCATTGTATCTGCCGTTGTCGGTGCGGCGGGGCTTCCAGCGGCACTGGCCGCAGCACAGGCCGGCAAGACGCTGGCGATTGCCAATAAGGAACCACTGGTTATTGCCGGTGAATTACTGACCGCTGCCGCCCGAAAAAGCGGGGCGACCTTGCTGCCTATTGACAGCGAACACTCCGCCGTCTTCCAGGCGATGCAGGCGGGCCGGCCGCAAGAGGTACGAAAGGTTGTTTTAACCGCTTCCGGCGGCCCGTTTAGAAAAGCCACATTTGAGCAGATGAATAACGCGACCATTGAAGAGGCGATGGCACATCCGACCTGGACGATGGGGCCGAAGATTACGATCGACTCAGCAACAATGATGAATAAGGCGTTGGAGGTGATTGAGGCGGTTTGGTTGTTTGATCTTCCGGTTGATAAGGTCAATGTTGTGATTCATCCTGAATCCATCATACATTCCATGGTTGAATTCATAGACGGTTCTGTGATGGCTCAACTTGGGACGCCGGATATGAAAGTTCCGATCCAGTATGCGTTGACTTATCCAGAACGACGAGAGGGGCTTGGCGAAGGCCTGCGGCTTGACAAGCTGGGCCAGTTGAATTTCCAGACACCTGATTTTAATCACTTCCGGGCCTTGGCGTTGGGTTTTGAAGTGGCCGCGACGCTCGGCTCGGCGCCGGTTGTTTTCAATGCGGCCAATGAAGCTGCTGTAGCGGCATTTTTAGAGGGCCGAATTCGATTTGGTCAGATTGTAGAATTAATCGACCATTGCCTGCAGACTCATACGATTCAGGAGCACCTGACACTTGAGGAATTGTTGCAGATTGACGCCTGGGCTTGGCGGGAAGTGGCCGAGCGACTGGACCGTAATACAACGATCGTTAACTGAAATTTTGCATTTGATAATATTAGAGGATTTTTATGACAGAGCAGAATGAACAAGCCCAACAGGATTCATCCGAACCGCAGGAGTCACAAAATAATAATAAACAATTGATCCTTTCGTTGATCATCGCTGTTGTGGCAATACTATGGGGTATTAAAAACCCATCCACGGCCCTTCGAGTTCTGGCGGTGATGTTGGGTTTTGGTGGTATTATAATGATCCATGAGTTTGGACACTTTATCGTAGCCAAACTCGGCGGGATTAAGGTGGAGGCCTTTTCGATCGGAATGGGTCCGGTGATTCTGGGCATTCGCAAACTCAAGAAGGGCTGGAAGATTCGTTTGATGCCAAAGATCGGTGAAGAGCAGATTGTTGAAGAAGGTGATAACGAAACGGAATACCAAATCGCCCTTTTACCGATTGGCGGCTTTGTCAGAATGCTGGGCCAGTCCGATACCGGGGCCGCGGATGAAAACGATGACCCGCGTGCCTATTCAAATCGCCCCATCTGGATTCGGATATGTGTAGTATCGGCCGGGGTGACTTTTAATGCGATTGGTGCGATCATTATTTTCATGATCCTGTTTATGAATGGCATCGACCTCAAACCGGCAGTTGTCGGGCGGGTTCTCCCTAATTCACCCGCCTACGATGTGGGGCTGGTAGAGGGGGATAAGATCGTAGAGGTTAACGGTAAGCGTTTTATCGACTTTGAATCGATTATTCTGGCTCCCGCCTTAGCCGAACCCGGCGAGCCAATTTCTTTTATCGTCAGTCGTGTTGATGGCTCAGAAGAAGAGTTTGAAATCATTGCCGAAAAGCGTGACGGCGATGATTCAAAATTGCGTTATACGGGAATCGCACCGGCTACAACGCTGATGGTGTCTAACTTCATTAAAGAACCGAATGATATTCAGGATCTATACGACACAATGGGGCTTCGTCCCGGCGATATTGTCAAGGCCCTGGGTGGTCAGGCGGCACAGACGCCGATGGATTACGCGAAGTTGGAATCCCAAACATTCCAAAAGGAGGTTTCCCTGCGAGTGTTGCGTCAGTGGCCACCGGAGAGCGAAGGGAGAATGGTCGATGTCAGCTTTCCGATGTTTGTGGGGCCGACCGTGGAGAATTTCCGTGACAAACAGGATTTAGCACATTTTTGTTCACTGGTGCCGCGATTAAAAGTCGCAGCGGTTTCGCAGCCAGGTCGCTTTCAGTATTTTGTAAAATGGTTCCAGACCATTATTCTGCGACAGACACCGAGGAAATTTGTGAGTGAGTTGCTCCAGAGAGGCGATGTCCTCGTGAAAATAGGTGACATTGACCTTCCCAACTACAAGCAGCTTCGGCAGGTGACGACCGAATACAAAGATAAAGACCTTGCGATAACCGTCCTTCGAAAAAATGATGAAGGTAACGAGGAACGACTGGACCTGATTGTCCACCCGAAGAGCAGCATTGGCAGTAAACGTGTAAAGGTTGGATTTGCTCCTGAATTGGATATGGACAGCCCCATCGTCGCACAGGTCATTTTGACATCGGGCCAGGCCCCATTGTCGGATATTCCGGCCGGAGCGATCATTACTTCTGTTGATGGTCAGCCGGTCAGTAATTTTTACGAGATCGCAACATTGCTACAGGATAACGCTGGCCAGAAAGTCAGCATTGATTACCTCCATGATGGTTTGGCTGGCGGAACCGCCGTTGTGGTTTCCGGGCATGAACCGGTTCATGCCCAAGCCGTGGTTGCGGCGGGCATTCCGTTTGAGGATTTGACCGCTGAGTTTAAGTATTCCAGCCCAATTCAAGCGGCACAGATGGGTCTCAAGAAAGCGTGGCAATTTGTTTTACGCAGTTATGTGACGCTGATTCGATTGTTCCAGGGGTCTGTTCCGGTGAAGGCACTGAGTGGTCCCGTCGGTATTATCTCAATGACCTATCAAGTGGCCGGGACAACGGCGAGCCATTATTTCTATTTCCTGGGGTTGATCAGTTCGTGCCTGGCAGTGATGAATCTACTGCCGCTTCCGGTCTTAGATGGCGGCCACATTGTGCTTTTGATCATCGAGAAAATAACCGGAAAGCCCGTCCATGAAAAGATACTGACACCGATTATGTATGCGGGTTTGGCGATGTTGCTGGGTTTGGTGCTGATCGTCACCTATTTTGATTTGATTCGCATACTCGGGCTTTAAAACGACCGAGAGTGAACCCGTGGAAATAGGCGTGGTCATATCGGCCCACAATGTCAAAGAGTGGGTACAGATTTAGTGTTTTCGCTTTTTGCGGGCGTGGTGTTTGCGTTTGAATTTTCGACGGTTCAGTTTCGGTCGTTCGCTTACCAGTGGTTCAGCGGGCGCGAGAAATAATTGCCTCGCCGGGATATTCACCGCCGCGATGCGGACCTTCATGGCCTGGCCCAGATGTACACTCTCGCCAGACCACTTGCCGACAACGGCCTGTGCCCGCTCGTCATATTTCCATTCATCCAGCCCCAAATCCCCTGGTTCGATCATCCCCTCGATCCCGAAGGTGGTACATTGCACAAACACGCCAAAATTCGTCAGCCCCGAAACCACGACGGCCATATCCTCACCGATCCGCTCGCTCAGCATCTGCAGGATCAGCACCGTTTTCAGTTCCTTTTCCGCACTCGACGCTTGCAATTCCGTAAAGGTGATCTGTTTGCCGATCTCGATCAGTTCGCCCTCGCTTAGCACCTCATCGGGGGCAATCTTGTTCAGCCGGCCCTTGACATAGCAATTAATCAGCCGATGCACCAGCAGGTCCGCATACCGCCGGATCGGACTGGTGAAGTGGCAGTAATGTGTGCTGGCCAGTGCAAAATGACCAATATGCAGGGGCGAGTATTCGGCCTTTTGCATGCTTCGCAGCACATACAAATTAACCGCGTAAGCCAGCGGCGTATCTTTGACCGCGGTGAGCAAATCCTGAATCGCCGCCCGGTCCAGATGCCGCGGAATCTTTAATCCGCACACCCGCACAAACCGCCCCAGGTTCTTTGTTGTAATCGCATCTGGCTCCGGATGAATCCGCCGCATAAACGCTACCTCGAACCGATCCAGCAACCCCGCAACCGCCTCGTTGGCCTCGACCATAAACATCTCGATAATCGTATGCGGATAGCTGTCGTCCGCCGGATGCGCATCCACCACCTGCCCGTCCTCGTCATACACAAGTTCCGTTTCCGGCAGGTCCAGATGCAGCATCCCGTTTTTCTCGCGGCGTTTTTCGATCGCGCGGGCCAACGACTCCATATCCTTCAGCAGGGCGACCACTTCCCCTGCATACCCTTCTGCGTTGCCTTTAAGAATCGCGTCGGCCTCCAGATAGGTCAGCCGCTTTCTCGAGCAAATAATACTGTTGTCCACCTCGCGGCCTAAGATATTGCCTTTTAAGTCGTAGGTGATATAGACGCTTTTGGCAAATCGCCGCTGGTCCGGCTGGAGCGAACAAATCCCGTTTGATAACACTTCCGGCAGCATCGGGATCACCTTTTTCGGCAGATACACACTGTTGCCACGAATGCGTGCCTCTTTATCCAGCGGCGAGTCCGGCGGAATAAACGCACTCACATCGGCAATATGAATCCCCAATTGCCAGTTACCGGCTTTATCTTTTTTCAAGCTGATCGCGTCATCGAAATCCTTCGCGTCCGGCGGGTCGATTGTGATAA
>JAGGWF010000125.1 GCA_021157685.1 Planctomycetota bacterium
CCGACTTTGGACGCCCTCTTTATGGGCAACCGGCAGGTATGTGCGAACCAGCCCTTGCTCGCCGCCCAGAATACCGAACCAACCCCATTGCGTTCTGAATATAGCGTATTGATACTGTTTTTGCGGTTCCATACAAATAAATATAGTGGCTTTGGCGGCAGGAAACAAGGTGTTTGGCAAAAGTGATACCACCCGTAGTGCCGCCATCCTGGCGGCAACTCAATTGCCAGCTCCAAAAGCGGCCATTATTCAATAAATTGATTGACGAACGCGGCAGGTTTTGGTAATTAAGTCGTTTCCGCTATTGCGGAGAAGGTCTGTCATCAGGGCGAAACCGACAGGCGACCCATACAGGATTACGAAATGTCTCTGGAAGAACTGCGTAAAAAGATTGATTCGATTGATGAACGGCTCGTCGAGCTGATCAATGACCGTGCGCAGGTGGTGGTCGAGGTCGGCAAGCTCAAACAGGCCGATTCGGCGCCGATTTATGTGCCGCACCGTGAAAAAGCGGTGTTGGATAAGATTGCGAAGCTGAACAAGGGGCCTTTGCCGGATAAGACGATGCAGGCGATCTGGCGAGAACTGATGAGCGGCTCATTTTTTCTGGAGCGTCCTTTGCTGATCGGTTATTTGGGCCCGCAGGGGAGTTTTTCGCATAACGCTGCGATGCTGAAGTTTGGCCAGAGTGTGGACTATGAGGCACTGACCGATATTCGGGGTATTTTTGAGGAAATCAGCAAGGGTCATTGTGATTTTGGCATCGTGCCGATTGAAAACAGTGCCGGTGGCGGCGTTCGGGAATCGTTGGACGCCTTCGTCGAAACGGATGTGGTGGTGTGTGCCGAGGTTAGTATGGCGATTCATCATAATCTGATGGCGAACTGTCCGATGAGTGAGATCAAACGGATTTATTCGCAGCCGGAGATTTTTGCCCAGTGCCGCAACTGGCTTTCCAGTACATTTAAGGAAGCGGAGATTATGCCGATGGCCTCCTCTTCGAAGGCTGCAAAACTGGCCGCCGGTGAACCGGGCTCGGCAGCGATCGCGTCAGCCGTTGCCGCGGAGATCTACGGGCTGAAAGTATTGTGCCGGAATATTGAGGATGTGTCGAATAACATCACACGATTCCTGATTATCAGCAAGCAAGATTCGCGGCCCAGTGGCGATGACAAAACGATTATTCTGTTCGGCACGGCTCATAAGGCCGGTGCCTTGGTGGATGTGCTGAATGTGTTCAGGGAGCACGGGATTAATATGACCAATATCGGCTCTCGCCCGAATAAGAAGCGGGAGTGGGAGTATTATTTCTTTGTTGATCTTCTCGGGCATCGGGAAGATGAGAATGTAAAAAAAGCGCTGGGTAAAGCCGGACAACACTGTTTGCAGCTTTCGGTATTGGGCAGTTTTCCACGCGGTGTTTCAGTCTTATAGTCAACGGAAAATCTTAAATAGTAAATTCTAAATCCGAAACAAATTTAAAAAATGAGAATAACTAAAAAAAGAGACCAATCTGTTTCCAGCATTTGAATTTAGATCATTATGATTTGTTTAAGATTTAGTGCTTATAATTTATAACTTCAGGAGATAAAAGTGAGAAAACCGTTTATTGCCGGTAACTGGAAGATGAATACCGATAATGCGAGTGCCGTGGCGCTGGCCGCCGGTTTGGTTGATGAATTAAAGGGCGTCGATACGGTCGATGTGGCTGTGTGTCCGCCGTTTGTTTACTTGCAATCGGTCGCGGCGGCGTTGAGTGCGTCCAATATTGCGCTTGGTTCGCAAAATGTGTATTTTGAGGAAAAGGGCGCATTTACTGGCGAGACCAGTTGCGCTATGCTAAAGGATACATGCTGTACTTGCGTGATTATTGGGCATTCTGAGCGGCGGCATGTGATGGGCGAAACCGATGTGATGATTAATAAAAAGGTTTCAGTGGCGATCAGTGGCGGCCTTTTGCCGATTTTTTGTGTGGGCGAACTGCTGGAGGACCGCGAGGGCGGCACCACCAATGAGGTGGTTACGAAGCAGATTAAAAACGGTCTTGAAGGTATCTGCGGCGAAAGCGTTCAGGTGGTTACCGTTGCCTATGAGCCGGTCTGGGCCATTGGCACGGGCTTAACGGCCACGCCGGAACAAGCCCAGGAAGTTCATGCGATGATTCGCGGCCTGCTGGCGGAATTGTATGGTAATGAGATTGCACAACTGATACGGATTCAGTATGGCGGTTCGGCCAAGCCGGGCAATACCGCCGAACTGATGGCACAGCCGGATGTGGACGGTCTGCTTGTCGGTGGCGCTGCTTTGAAAGTTGAAGATTTTGCCGCAATGGTCAAAACCATTGCATGAAGGCATAAATGAATACAATATCGTCTTTTTAGTTTGAGGATCAAAAATGGCTCATATGCTTGCACTTTCATTGTTACAAAATTTGATTGTCGTACTGTTTATTTTTCTTTGTGTGGGATTGATTCTGATCATTCTGCTGCAGAAAGGTAAAGGCGGTGGTCTTGGAGCTGCGTTTGGCGGCGGCGGAGCGGGAAGCTTACTCGGTACCAAAACCGGCGACTTTCTGACATGGGTTACTATCTCGCTAGTTGTGGGCTTTTTGCTATTGGCTGTGCTGATGGGCAAATTTATGCGGCCTTCGGGTTCCAGTTCGACACTGTCTGCTCCTGTGGCCCCTTCGACAACGCCGATCACGGATGTCGAACCCGTCGTTGAAGACACTGAAGCAGACACAACAGAGGCCGTCGATGAGACGGCTGATGCGGTCGTGAATGAGGTCGAAAAAACAGACGCAACCCCGGTTGAAGCAACTACCAAAACTACCGAAACAACCGAATAAACATGGAGGATGCGGCGTATGATTTGCAGTATGACAGGATTTGGCCAGGGGTGTTCCGAAGCGGACGGGGTTGTTTATACCGTCGAGGTTCGCTCGGTGAACAATCGCTATTTCAAGGCCCAGATCAGGATGCCCGATATGGCTGCCTATCTGGAAGGTGAGATCGAACGGCTGCACCGGGACTCGATTCACCGGGGCACGGTCAGCTATATGCTGCGGATGAAGAATATCTCCGGTGAGGCGTTTTTTGATATTGATGAAAACGCAATGAAAACCTATATCCGCCGTCTCAATGACCTGCTCGGCGATGGCGACGGACACAGCCGAATCGATCTGGCATCGATGCTGTCGCTGCCGGGGATTGTTCAACCGGTTGTTCCGGATGAGGCCCATATGGAAAAAATGCGGCAGGTTATCCTGTCGCTGACGAAAGAAGCTCTGGAGCAACTTAAACAGTCGCGCACGGAAGAAGGCAAATCAGTAACCGCCGACTTACTGGCGAATCTGGACCGGATCGCGGAAAATCTTGAAATCGTCCGGGGCCGTGTTGATGGCGTGGTCCAGGAGTACCACGCTCGGCTCAAGGATCGCGTCGATCGATTACTGGCCAAGGCGCAGTTGAACATGGATCAGGATTTGTTGGCTCGTGAGGTGGCGGTTTTTGCCGATCGCAGCGACATCGCCGAAGAACTATCGCGACTAACAGCGCACCTTGAGCAGTTTCGCAAGTGCTGCCAAGCGGGCGGTGCGATCGGACGGCGGCTGGACTTTATTACGCAGGAGATGCTGCGGGAGGCCAATACCATAGCCAGTAAGAGTTCGGACACGACGATTAACCAGTCGGTCATCGAAATGAAATGTGCGATCGACCG
Source organism: Planctomycetota bacterium (assembly GCA_021157685.1). Lineage (GTDB taxonomy): Bacteria > Planctomycetota > Phycisphaerae > Sedimentisphaerales > Anaerohalosphaeraceae > 4572-13. The sequence goes on from JAGGWF010000125.1 coordinate 3,721, forward strand.
AATTAAAGAACAAGTTCAAAATGTTGAATAAAGTTGTACACTAACAATGACAGAATCTGAAAAACAACGAAATTTGATTATTATCAGCGGGCCTTCGGGTGTCGGCAAGAGTACGATCTGCAAACAGGTCGTTGAGAAGCTGAATGCTTTTTTAAGCGTTTCCTCTACGACTCGCCCTCAGTCGGAGTCGGAACAACAGGGGCGCGAATACAATTTTCTGCCGCAGCAGGAATTTGAAGCAATGATCCAGAATGATGCGTTTCTTGAATATGCCGAGGTCTTTGGTAATTACTACGGGACGCCAAAAGAGCCGGTGGATGAGGCACTGGCCGCTGGGCGGATCGTGATTCTTGAAATTGATGTTCAGGGTGCGCTGCGGGTCAAAAAAGTGCGGCTCCAAGCCCAGACGATTTTTATCCTGCCGCCGCGTACAAAAGACCTGCAGGAACGGATCAATGGCCGCGGGCGGGGAGAAGATGAAGAGACAAAAAAATGCCGGCTGGAAACGGCCAGTCGGGAAATTGCCGCTGCGTGGCAGCATTATGACCACATGGTCATCAATGACGATTTAAGCCAGGCGATTCAGGAAGTAGTTGATATCATTGACGAAAAATTAAAGGGACAAGAATGATCGAAGAACTGAAAAATACAGATATTGTGAACAAGGTGGGTGGGCGATTTAAACTGTCGGCGCTGATCCAAAAGCGGATGCTCGAACTGATGGAAGGCGGACGGCCCCTGATCGAGGACACCGAGGGGATGAGCCAGATGGAAATTGTGGTTCAGGAGATCAAGCAGGATAAGATTATCTTGGATGCCACCGGCGACGAAAAGAAGAAGCCTGCGATTGATGTGCTGTAACGAACCATGCCCGAATCGCCTGAACAACTGAAAGTATTGAATGTCCTGTTGGGCGTCAGTGGTGGGATCGCGGCTTATAAAGCCGCCGACCTTGTCAGTAAGCTGACCGCCGCCGGGGCTGTCGTACGCACCATCATGACCGACAGTGCATGCAAACTTATCACGCCGGCCACCTTTGAAGCGGTAACAGGGCAACCGGTCTATACCAGCTTGTGGCAGGGGCCGGAAGATTTCAAGATAGGCCATATCCAGACAGCGGACTGGGCGGATGCGGTGGTCGTTGCGCCTGCGACGGCTAATATTATCGCTAAAATCGCTTCGGGTGTTTGTGATGATCTGCTGAGTACCACCCTGTGTGCCTGCTGGGACAAACCGGTTCTGCTGGCTCCGGCGATGAACAATAAGATGTGGGTCAACCCGATAGTCCATCGCAACATGTCCGTCTTAACCGACCAACTCAAATTCAAAACCATCGGCCCCGAATCCGGCCGCCTCGCCTGCGGCACAAAAGGCATAGGCCGCATGGCCGAACCGATTGACATTTTAGAAGCTCTGACCGAACTTCTAAAATAAAATCCAACGAAGAATGAGACTGTAGCAGGATAACCGGGCAATATGGGTACTCGCTTAAAATAGTGTTATAATTTAAGGAGTTGTCTGTATTTGTCCGATAACTATGGCATGGTTTAAATGATTTTTTAAAGAGTATTTGCCGTTGAATCATTGTTATCATCAAAATTCCCTTAATCGGTCAGTTTGAGTAACTTAATAGAGTAGTGCTCTGTAAACCTTCAATTTTCCGGTTCTTACTGGGATCCAACGGGCATCCACAGTATCAGAAATGTTCGACCTGTATAGCAAAGCTTTGTTTTCTTCCTTGTGGCTACCCATTGGGCACTACGCAATAACCCGAATATTTAATCTTTACGGAGCAGTAGTCTTTATTTTGTATCTTCTAGCCGCCATCTAACTACGCCGGCGTGATATCTTTGATGACATTTCACTTTTTTGGAATAATATGTGGTAACCAACATGCCATCTTTCAATTCAACCGTCGAAGGGTAACCGCAATCCCGATTTGAGCCCTCCAGGACAAGCAGGTCCACTGGTTCAGTCCAGGTACGTCCCTGATCCGAGCTAATTCGCATTTTTATACCACTTGGACAATTCGGGTCATATATACGATCTCCGTAGGTTACAAGAATCCTACCGTCACGCAATTCTAAAAAATGGGCCGGGTGCTGAGCAGGATTCGTCAGTTCCATCTCTTTATTCCAGCATAAACCATCATTAGAAGTCACAAGAGAAATATTATTCGGAGATTTATTTCGGCATGCAGCCAGCCATCGACCGTTTTGTAAACGCAATATAAAGGTTTCATTGGCATTTTCAGCAATCAGAGCTTGTTTTTCCCCCCAGGTATGACCGTCATCGCTACTATAAAGAACATAGGAATAGGTGCTCTTTTTTTGATCTTTAATGCCATAGGCAGCTACTGCCAATTCATTTCCGGGACACAGCACAACATCGCCATACGGGATAACAGTTACAATTCCACTTGGAAGCTTAACAGCAGATTCAGAAACCACCCATGTTTTCCCTGCATCAGAGGAACGGCATACCCATACTGGTAACACACGGGTTAATTTGTCTGGATTTTCCCACCCGGAACAAAGTACAATCAAATCACCATTGTGAGCCAATCCAGCCGCCACATTCATTCGATTTGTATTCGGTTCATGACGGGCGGGCGTGCCTTGATATTTCCATATCTGTCCATTATCACTGCTAATCCAACACTCGAGATCACCTTCTACACGGGCATGACTTGGTTGATTGAATACCGAAGCAATAATTGAATCATTAGGCAATAACGTTAGGTTTGGCCATGCGGCCATATTATCAATTGCAACATACTGATCAATGATAGAAAAAGAGACATTTGATAATTTGTCAAATTTAGGTTGTGCAAAGCAACCAGAACAACTAATTATCAAGACGATAACAATTATAAAATTGATCAAACTACGTTTACATCTCATCGTAAAATCTCCTATTAAATTTATTTAAAGCCCTTTTATTTATTCAAATTTGGTTATCTCTATAACAGCTTTACTCTGTCTTTCCATAAATGCCAGCTGACGTATCCTCTTGAAGCTGACCTAAACGACTCATAATATCACGATAATAATTCGATAATCCAACCACATCAGCCCCAAAACTGATGAATTGATATCCCATTTGTACTAACTCCTTATGGTTTTCCACACTACCGATACAACCAGCATACTTTCCATTTTCCCGTGCAACTTTAGCGATACGTTGGCGCGTTTTTTGAATTAACGGATGATCCCATTGTCCCAAAATCCCCGAAGCATGGCTGAAGTCACCTGCTCCATAAAATATAATATCGATACCATCCAGCTGAGCAATTTCTTCCAGATCATCCAGCACCTCTGGATCTTCAATCTGGATTACGACAAAACGTTGCTCATTAGCCATTTGAACATATTCATTCAAATCCATCATACAATAAGCACCGTCTGAATTCCCTCCATCGCAAGCCCGCCTGCCAATGGGATAAAATCGAGTCTTCCAAACAACATCCTTAGCGTCCTGCAAACTCATTACATGAGGAACCATGATCCCAGAGGCATCCGCTTCGAAAGGTTTAATATAATCACTATAGGACCCTCTTTCTACGCGCACCATCGTATCACAGCCATAATATTTCGTCGAACGAATCTGATGTTCAATTGCGTTCCAATCATTCGGAACATGTTCCATATCCAGCCAGACACAATCAAAGCCACACATGGCCGTCAATTCAGTAATTCTGGCATCTGTAAAATTGATTTTCATGCAATTAACAACTTCTCCCTGTCTTAACTTTCTCAAAACTTTACTTTGACGCATCTGCATATACCAACTCCTTTTTTCGAATTACTTCTCGCCAAATAATTAGCAACTATATTGTACTGGTTTAGCGTGAACTGGACAGGCCCACCCCACCGTCAAGAGACTGGATGGCGGCGGCACGATTTTAATCGAATTAAGCATTAAATCCGCGTTAATTCGTGGTGAAAAATATATCTTGTAAATCCCGTCTTAAAAAAACAGTTAACGCTCTTCAATGACCGCCTGCGCTTTTTGTGCATCGATAAATGTCTCGATTATCTTTTCACGGGCCTGTTGTTTCAGGTCACGGGTGATGACCTCACGGACCTGTTCGATCGGACACGGGACGGCGGGGCGTTTCTCGTAAACCTTGAGGATGTGCCAGCCGAACTCTGTCTCGAACGGTTCACTGTACATTCCGGGTTTAAGGACGAAGGCTACTTCTTCAAAACGGGGAACCATCTTGCCGCGGGCAAAAAAGCCCAGATCGCCGCCCTGATCGGGGCAATCTGAATGTTGCGCAGCCAGTTCCTCAAACGCCGCGCCGCCATCAATCTGCTGGTAGACCCCATCAATCTGCTCCTTCAATTGCTCCGGGGTTATCTTTGCGGCCGGGTGTTTGACGATATGTGCTGCGTGTACTGTCTCCGGAATGGTAAACCGCTCGATGTTCTGCTCGTAATATCGTTGAATCGCTTTGTCTTTTAGTTCAGGGATGTCAGCCGCTATTTGCTGAATGAATCGTTCCCGTCGGATCTGGCCGGCTATTTCTGAATGCAGTTTGGCCTCTTCGTCGGGGCCGGCTTCAAGTTGCTGGCGGATCGGACCGGTTTGGCCCTCGGTTTCCAGCAGTTGCCCCATGGCCTGCTGAATCGCCCCTTCTCCGATTTCGGGAAACGCCTTGCTGGCCTCCTGTCGAAAAATCACCGCCTCAATGACATTTTCACGCGCCCACTCGGCCAGTTGTTTCTGGCGCTGCTCGGGGGGTTGATCCTGAAAGACCTGTTCATAGCTGGGACGAAGACGCTGAATTTCGTTTTCGATCAAAACTGAGGCGATTTTTTCGCCGTTTACATAGAGCGCCATACTGTTGTCCTTAATATGTCAGGGTGATCAATTGCGGTTGATAAGTTCCTGAGATTATATCAGATGGAATAAAAATAAGAAAACATCAGGAAACTTTGGGCTCCCTGATGTTTTCCGGAGGGGAGAAAACTTTTGTATAACTTCCAAATCGGCAAAGCCGTTTGGAACTCTTTAGCAAATTTTCAATAATCTTTCCACTATAAAATACGGAATTTTTATCGGACAGTTCATTTTTCTTTAAAATTACAAGCACTTAAAGATATATTAATGATATTATGGGCATAACTACTGATTTCTTATTTTAACGCAACTCCTTTTTTAGAAAGAGGTTAAGCTACTAAAAGTGTAACTTCAGTAAGTGTTGTGAAATTCAGTATAGGGGGTATCTACTTAACTCCAGTTAACCCTATATAGATGCCTGCGTCAAAAGTATTGACTCACAAAAAGCATCCTAACTCGTTGTAAAATAATATAGTTATATGGATTTTAGGGTTGACGGAAAGAGGTGGTGATGTACAATATAAACTCTTTAATAATAACTACTTGGAGCGATTATGCGTAACCTTGTAAATCCGCAACAAACACAGCTTTTCGA
>JAGGWF010000240.1 GCA_021157685.1 Planctomycetota bacterium
AGCAATTCATTGGTCATCTCGACCGGACCGTAGATGATTTCGGCGATATCTTTCGAGCCGCATTTAGGACAGCGTAGGTCTTCACTCATAGCTCCCCTCCTTTACAAGGAGGGGTGGCCGCAGGCCGAGGTGGTTGTTGCTTCAACATTTTCACATTCCAAATTGATTAAACCAAGCCCGCTCTTCAAACGCCATTTTTTCCGGCCCGCGGATCTCCTTCGCGGGCACACCGATCGGCAGCAGAATACGGACGGTTTTTGTTTTCGGCACACCGAGCAGTTTTCCGATGGTCTCATTGTGGTTTTCCACGCGCAGCCAGCCGTCGATCCACACACTGGCGTATCCCAGCGCCGTGATGGCCAGCAGCATATTCTCTACCGCCGCGGCACAGTCCTCCACTTGGAACTGATACCCCTCATAAATCGCTTCGGGATTTTTGTCAATGATGCAGACAATAAACGCCTTGGCCTGTTGAACGGCCTTATTGTCCGGATGCATTTGCCCAATCTGCCCAACCAACCCCGGCTCATCAACAACCACAAACCGCGTCGTCTGGCAGTTCTTCCCCGATGGCGCATCCAAACCCGCCTGCACGATCTTTTCCAAATCCTCACGAGGCACGGATGTATCCGTAAACGCCCCCCGATAACAATGCCGTTTTTTAATCGCTTTAAATAAGTCCATTTTAGGCTCCAAAATGATTAAAGTCTTGTCGAAACGCTACTTAAAACTGAATCAGACCGGCACCTTCAACTGTTTTGCACAGTAAAATCTCGGGTTTCAGCCCGCCGGGTTTGTAATAGTGTCTGGTCAAATTATTTTTCAGCTTGTTATAGCTGTTCTTTTTAACCAAAACCATAATACAGCCACCCAGACCGGCACCTGCGATTTGTGCCCCTGCAACACCATCAATCGCAACAGCAATATCGACCATTCTGTCGATCTCCGGAGTACTGCAAAGATAGCTCCCCGGTTGCATATAAAGCTGGGCATCAAGCACCCGTTGTGGTTCTTCACTTGAAAGGTCACCGATCAACCTTCTCAGCGTTTGATCACTATAGACATCTTTTATTACTGTCTGGTTGTCGTTATCGTCGAATTTCACAACCCTGTCACCCTCATGACTGATTTTCATGAAATCGCCAAACTCTGAAATCCTGTTTTCCTGCAGCAGTTTCACACAAAGTTGGCTTCGGAGTATTTCGGACATACCATAAAGCAAGACCCCCCGTAGATTGTACGGCGTTTTTGTGTTATGACTCCGCATGTTCAATTCAACCGTCTCTTTCATACTTTGAGGGAAACTATTCAGTAATTGCTTACGGGTTACAAATTGCGGAATCTTCAGCAGGTACCTGTAAATATCACTAACCGAACAGCCAAGATTCTCCGGGGATAAGTGTCTAAGGCATTCGATTCTGTTGGCAATTTCAGGGCATCGCAATTTAAGCAGTTCAAGACCGAGGTTGTAGCTGCATATGCGCTTGTTAAACGCATCACGGGCAGAAGCGCTCTTGGCGGCTTTTATGTGGCTGTTGGCAATGACAACCTGATAATCTTCGGGCGCATCGACAATGGTATTTACTTCAAACGGCAGGTTGCTGACATTGACGATCTTTCCTCTCTGTCCTAAATAAATTGCGGCATGATCCCCGGCACCGCCTCTTGAACCGACAAACCATTCACCGGTTCCACAAAGATCAATAAACTGTTTCGTTGTAAGCTCAAAACCATTGAGGGCGATTAATGCCTGTAGCGTTGCAACAACAATTGTTGAGCTGCTGCTAAGGCCGGCGGCGATAGGAACATCGCCGGAAAGAACGAGGTTCATTCCTTTGATTTTCAGGTCGGTATAGGAGTGCTGAATTCTTAATGCCGCCGCCTTGATATAGTTCCCCCAATCTCCGGCAGCTGTGATCAACTGGCTTCTTACCCAGTCGCTGTTGACAAAGTTGAGCCAGTCACTCCACGCAAAACGGCCGATCATGTCCCCTATGCAGAAATGCATATCCTTAAATGCTTTGGGCTGAGTATTGACCGCATGAACAACATCATCATTTCGAATACCGGCGACAACCATCGTTTCCTTGTCAATTGCGAGGAAATTGTTTGTTCCTCCGCGGTGGTCAATGTGTCTGCCCATTAGATTAACTCGCCCCGGAGCACGGACGATCACGACCTTGTCATCATAGCCGAACTTTTGGCCGTAGCATTTCAGCAGTTTTTTTATCTGGGTGATCTTCTTTTTATGTAAATCCTCGTGGCCCCCATAAATTTTCTTGAGCCATTTATTGAATAATGTACCCTTAGCATCTATTTTTTTTTGCCATTGCCGTACGGTGCAATACTCATTTACGGAGAGGTTGACGGTTCGTTCCTGTAGGGCTTGTTTTTTTGTTTGTTTATTTTTTCTCAGATAATCCTGAATAGCAAGCAGCTCATCCGGCGAATTAAATCCTTGTATCAGTGTATCATTGTCAGAATGGACGGCGATGATCTTCCATGGATTTCCCTGCCCGGATTTTTTAGTATTGGAAAGTTCAGAAACAATATCGGTAAGATAATATTCCTTCTGGGCATTATCATTTCGCAGCAGAGAAAGACCGGAATACAGAGCATTTGCATTTGCAAGATATAAGCTGGGGTTAACCTGTTTTGATTTTTGTTCAATCTGCCGCGCAGAATAAGACTTTCCTTTTATGCTAATACTGTAACCATCAGAATTTAGTATGTTTTTCAGGGTGTTGATTTTAATCTTCGACCCTTTTTTAATCAATTCAAGCAGTTCCGGCACTGCGGTCAATTGTTTTTTAGTCTGCGGAATATGTTTCTGGATGATCGCCTTAATCTGGTTGCTTGATAATTTTGTTCCGCTTACTATATGAGAATTCAATGTGTCACAGATCGCCTGACGAGCAATATCGATGCGTTCAATAATTGCAAAAGCATTTCCATCAGAATTAGTCAACACTCTTCCGCAGGAAGTATCTGTTCGTTTTGTTTTGGGTATCGTTAAAAGTGCAAGATCGGCCTGTTTTCTCACAAAACCATCCACCAGCAAATTGATCGCTTCCGGCTCGACATACTTATCGCCCATCGTAATAAGCACCGGACCGGTATGCCCAATATTTTCAAGCGCATTGGCAGCCGTTTTAGCGGCGTGTCCGGTTCCGAGTTGCGGTTGCTGGAGTACAAAGACAGTTTCGGGAAATTCCGCACTAACCGTCTCCATGACTTTTTCAGCATTTGCACCAACAACCAGAACGAACTTCTCAAACCCCTGTTTCCTGAATGTTCTTATAATAAGGTTGATCGCGGCGGTTCCATCTATCTCAAAACAGATCTTCGGAACATTAACATTGCCCATCCGGGTTCCTTTTCCAGCAGCCAAAATGATGACGGCTGTCTGAGCGATGATCGAGTTGTTGTTTTTCATAACTGACAATTCCTCTTCACATAGTTAAAAAGCACACGCTTCTCTTTTTCCACCTCTGCCATGGCTTAAACCAGCAATTATAACACGCAAACCCGTAATATCAAATCCAAAGCCCCGTTTTCTTTGCTGAGGGCTTGAGGAAATGTCGGTTAATTGCTATAATAACTGTTTTGACAAAAACCTAATTACGGAGGTAATAACGCGATTTGGAAAAAGTTAGAGATCAGTTAAAAATTCAGGCCGAGCGCGCTGTTTTGGTGGGTGTGATTCTGAAACGAAAGCATAAAACCAACAGCGATGATGTATTGGGCGAACTGACGGCACTGGCCGAAAGTGCTGGGGCGGTTGTTGTGGACCGGTTTATCCAGAAAATGGGGCGACCCAACACGGCGACCTATATCGGCTCCGGCAAGGCCAAACTGCTGGCCGAACGGGTCGAAAATAAAGAGGCGGATGTCGTTATTTTCGACAATGACCTCTCGCCGGCTCAGATTCGTGAACTGGAAAAGATCGTCGAGTGCAAGGTGCTGGATCGCAGCGAATTGATCCTCGATATCTTCGCCACCCGCGCCCGCACCGCACAGGCCAAGCTGCAAGTTGAGCTGGCACAACTCGAATATACCTATCCCCGTCTGACCCGTATGTGGTCGCATTTGGATACGGTCGCCGGCGCAGCGGGTGGAACCGGCGCCGGGGCGGTTGGTGGCATCGGCACGCGCGGCACGGGTGAAAAGCAGCTTGAGATCGACCGGCGGTTGGTTAACAAACGCATCACCGAGCTAAAGCGCAACATCGCCGCCATCGACAAACGCAAGATGCGCGAGATCGACGGCCGCAGCAATTTTTACACCGTCTCGCTGGTCGGCTATACCAACGCCGGCAAGAGTTCGTTGATGAACGCCCTGACCGATGCGGGTGTGTTTGTGCAGGACCAGTTGTTCGCCACGCTCGACACCCGCACCCGCAAATGGCAGGTCGATTCCGGCGTAGAAGTCCTGCTCAGCGACACCGTCGGTTTCGTCAGCAAGCTGCCGCACCATCTCGTCGCCTCATTTAAGGCCACGCTGGAAGAAACCGTCAACGCCGACCTGCTGCTGCATGTGGTCGATGCATCCAGCGTCGATGTTTTCGAACAGATCAAAAGCGTCGATACCGTTCTCAAGGAACTGAAGTGCCATAAAAAGGAGATGCTGATTCTGCTGAACAAATCCGACTGCATCGCC
>JAGGWF010000191.1 GCA_021157685.1 Planctomycetota bacterium
AGGGGGCGGTAGTCGCACCAGGTGCAGGGGGAGTTTGTGCCGATGCGGTAGGGGGTGATGCTGATGGTCCCGGTGGCTAGATCGGTAACGAGCTTTTTGATGCACCGTTCGGTGTGGTCCAGCAGGGCACCGAAATCGTCGGGCTTGAGAGTGCCGCTGGTTTTGTAATAGCTGTAGGGTTCGCCGTCTTTGTTGACATAATAATTGTAGTATTCACTCCGGCCGCCCGATCCGGCGGCGGTATCCAGCGATTCGAAGAAGCGGCCGTCGAACACCCCCTTGGCTTTATTGAATCCCGCTTTGATCGTGTCTATATCCGACGGCGATGCCGAAGTGGTCGGTGAACCAATCGGCAAAAAGAACGCTCCGGCGGGGGTCATGCCTCCGGCGCAGGCCGCCAGCAAGTAGATGGGCAGTTGCAGGTCCAGCCCGTACAACATCCCCGCGAAGTCAACGGATTTACCGCTGGTTTTATAATCAAAGACGAGTGCCGCTGGCTGACCGTTGATGTTGGCGGTATCCAACCGGTCAATGTATCCGTTGAATTGCACGGTGCGATTGGCATCCAACGGAATAACGAGCTTTATATCACTGGACGGACTGAAGTTCAGTTCGGCTTTGGTCTGTTTGAATTGCCCGGCTTTGCTAAGCTGTGCCAGCATCGGCACAAACGAACGCAGCACTTCGCGGGCCGATTGGATAATATACTGGTGGTGCGATTGCCGCCGCATAAAATTAATCAGTTGGGCATTTTCAGAGATCACCCGCTGGGACTCGGTATCGCACAGGTCGATCAATTCTTCTGTGCTCAAATCCGCCCAATCTTTGCCGCGGGCTTTCAATGTCTTAAAAGTCGCCTCTAATACATCGTGATAAAATGTGCCGACATCCATCGGCTCAAACCGTATGGTCTGCCGTCGTTTTAAACCAAGCGTGTACTTTGCAAAATACTGATATGGACATTTAGCAAAAGTTCCCAGCCGCGAGGCCGAGGTGGTCATGGGGAATTTGAATAGTTGCCCGGCCAGTTCGCCGTCCAGATCGGCGGCGTTGTCATAGTCCAGCGCGTGTTGTACATGGGCAGCCGTTTGCGTTAACCGCTCATCGTCGCTGGCACCCATTCGTTGCAGCACGCCCGCGGCGACCTGTTCGGCGGCATCCTGCCTGTCACGGTCCTTACCCAGTCGCCCGCAAAGCCACTGCGCAAGTTGGGCGGGCGTTTTGATGGCCTCCGGGTCCGTGGGTGTTGCTGGCGGAAACTGAACGCTCACATCGGTAAACATTGCCGTCAACGGTTCGATGCCGGACCACGGCACGATCGCCGAACCCTTTTCGTCCTGCAACGGGTACGATATAAACACCTGCCTGGATGCGCGGGTCAGTGCAATATAAGCCAGATACGGCCGATGCGTCAGGTTCTGGTCGTAGGGGTTGGCCAATTCTAGCTTGGCCGCGGCGGACTGGTAGTCCTGTTCGGTCAGCAGCATCTCACCCATGATCGGAACAGGGAACTGTTTTTGCACGGCTCCGATTAAAAAGATCGCCTTGATGTCGGGATGCCGGCTGCGCTCGATGGACCCGACCAGCACCTGATCCAGTGTCGGCGGAATCAGTTTGACGGTCATTGACGACAGGGCATCGGTAAAGATCGACTCCCACGCCTGCGCTGATACTTCAACACCGTCAAAAATTTCACATAGTTCGTCCATCAGTCCCACCAGTTTGGCGAACACCTGCTGATGTCCAAACTGCTGATCTGTCGCGTCGCCAGTAGCCCATTCGCTCAGCTTTTCCTGCACGCTGAGGGTTTCAAGAAACTTCCAGAGGGCTTCGACGAATGGCTCCGGGCCGATCAATTCTTCGGTGGTTATCGCCTTGCGAAGTGTTAGCAGCGGGGCGATAACCGCCCGCCGCAGCGCATCTAGTTCGGGCTCATTATAGGCGGCCTTTTCATCGGCTCCGGCAAAATCCCAGCCCAGCTTTTGCAGCCACTCGGTGCTTTGAATATCAAATGCCCGGCAATAATTTTCTAATGCGTCGATCTGCTCGATCGGTGTTGTCAGCATCGGCGACTTGAGATAGCTCAATACATCCGACAGGGTAAAGTTGCGGCCGGTGGCTTGCAGTGCCGCCCCGATCAGTTCCGTTAAGGGGTGGGTCTTTATCCGGCGCGGGCGATCCAAAAAGTAGGGCAGGTCGTATTGTGAAAATGCCGATTCGATATAATGCTGATAGGCGTCCATATCCGGTACGACCACCGCGATGTCCCGATAGCGGCAGCCGCGGTCTTTGATGAGCGTTCGTATCTGTGCGGCGACCCAGTGGGTTTCGGCCCGCACATTGCCGCACGCGGCGATCTGTATCGCACCGTTGGCGGGCGTCGGTTCGCTGGGTTTGTCCGAGGTGAGGTTTGCTTCCAGCATCGCCAAGGCCGGTACATCAGAAAACCGCACCGGCTGATTGAGGATGACTGGCTTGGCCAGTGGTAGTTTGCAGGCCCGCACGATACGCAGCAGTTGGCAATAGGTCTGTTCGGTCGCTGCGAACAAACTGTACGGATCGAGTGCCTCTTCATCGGCGTTGTTAAGGTCGATCATCGCCGGGTCAAGACACAGGGCGATCGATGCGCCCCGGCAGACCTTCAGCAGTTCGGCCAGCAGGTCCCGCTCCTGAACACTAAAGCCCGAAAACCCATCGACCCACAGCCGACAGCCCTTCAAAAATCCTGTCGCTGCCGCATGGTCCTTGGCTGTATTCAGGTCTGTATCCGGGTTGGTAAAGCCGTTGTCGCCATCGGCGAAATAGGTCTCATAGGCGGCGAAGACGGTGGCGATATCGGCCCACTTTCTCGCGGCCAGCGCCTGGGCGGGTTTGTGTTTCAGGGTTTCGGCCATCAGGGCGACCTGTTTGGCGTTACAGCCGCTGTGCTGCAATTCGTCCAGCAGACCGGAGAGTTTTTCGGCCAGTCCCATTTGGTGGGCGCTGTTTTTGTACAGTGTTAGTTTATCGGTCTGTTCCAGCAAGAGCTTGTGCAGGACCATTTGTTTGCCGATGCAGGAGATTTCTGGGGCGTGTGAACGGTGCGACTGAAGCCAAAACCCAAGCCGGTTGAACGAAAGAATATGAAGCCGACTGAAACCGGCGATATTCGGTGACGACAGGATTGACCGCTCGACCTGATAGGTCGCCTGTTCGGGAACCAGCAAAATCAGCGGTTCGGCGCCGCCGCCAGCCAGCGCCTCGCAAACGGCGTTCAGATACCCTTGCGACTTTCCCGTGCCGCTGCGACCAAGAATAAATTGAATGCCTGCCATAAAAAATCCTTCTCAATGTTGGTTTCGTCAAAAATACTTTTATCAGACAGGAGCCGTTTTTTCAATCTCAAACCTAAAAGAAACGACAAAACAATTGTATTTTTCGGTGTAACGGGTACCATCGGAAATAGTTAAGGAATGGGAAATTTTAATCGTGATGTCTGTGTATGGAGAAAGAGATGCTTTTTAACCGTGTCAATGGGAAGTTTTCGTGCATCTGTGCTATCATTTTAGTATGTGTGTCAATTTATGCCCGGCAGTCGAACCCGAGTACATGGTCATACAGGATAATTTAACGGACCAGGATCCCTGTTTTGTTGATCCGGACGGCGAGAACTTCCAGCTGAAACCCAATAGCCCGGCTTACGAACTGGGATTTAAAACGATTCCGGTTGAAAAAACAGGTCTCTCTAAAGACGCGTATCGCAACAGGGCGTTTTAGTCCGGCTGTTTTACTTTCGGGCACATCATCGATGCGTTCATAGTCCTCATGCGGGCCGAGCACCCATTTTTCACTCCGGCGAAGGACACGCCACGGTTTATTCTTGTCCAGCAACTCTATCCGATTTGGTCCCTCAATATTCCCCTTGATTTACCGAATAGGCATGATATTCTGTCGAAAATGAAATCTTATCCTCTGTAATGAAACTGAATAAAATTTCTATGGAGTCCAAAATGAATACAAGCAGATGCGGCCGTAGTGTCTTGTTAATGATTTTGTCTGTCTTCGTCGGTTTTTTGACAAATAATACATCGGCCGGTTCATTGGAGTTGTTTCAAAAAGACGATGGCAAAACATTTCAGGTGTCAAGTCATCATCCGAACGCCGGCGACGCCTGGAATGTAGCGCCCGGAGAAAAAAAGATATTAGCGGATATCAATGGCCCCGCTGTGATCAGAAATATCTGGTTCACCTGTTCCGGGCTCCCCGATGCCGGCGGAGCTTATATGAGAGATATTGTTATCAGGATGTACTGGGACGGTGAGAAGGAGCCGAGCGTTGAAGTTCCCTTTGGCGATTTTTTTGGCAACAGTTTATCGAGAAGAACCCCCTGGCAGTCACAGTATCTTGGCGTTACCAGTGGTGGTTTTTATAGTTATTTTCCTATGCCCTTTGCCAAAAGGGGGGTTGTTGAAATCGAAAACACCGGAAAAAAAAACTATCTTGTCTTTTTTCATTTTCTTTGTCAGCGATATCCGAAACTGCCGGACAACACCTTATATTTCCACTCTCAGTATCGTCGTGAGAATCCCACAATACGCGGCAGGAATTATACGATCCTGCAAGCCGACGGGGAAGGATACTTTGCAGGGGTGACATTGGCAATGCAGGCGTACAGCAAAGGGGATAAGTGGAATTTCCTTGAGGGGGATGAATTCGTTTACATTGACGGTGAAAAGGACGCATCCATCAAGGGAACTGGCGGTGAGGATTATTTTCAGGGTGGGTGGTACTTTATTGACGGCGTTTTCAATGGACTGTACCACGGATTGGTCCTGAAAGATGCGGATACGGTTACAGCACAATGTTACAGGTTTCATATCCTGGACAGAATAAATTTCGATAAAAGTATCCGCGTTGAAATCGAACACGGCCAAAGACCGAATAATGAAGCCAAAGCCGATTTCTCGAGTACTGCGTATTGGTACCAGAACGAACCGCATCGGACCTTTGAGCCGATTTGTGAAGACCGAACGCCAAGTGTTGCAAAAGAGGCCTTTTTTCTGCCGGGTGCCATCGAGTGGGAAGGAACGCCGGGGACGCATCCGATGTTCATGTCCACCTATCTGTCGGGCTGGAGTAACAATATGTCAGCTCTGTTTGCAGGTACTGTCGGCGGCAGCACTGAGAAAAAATTTAATGTTGAATCTGATGGTGAATATATCATTAGCGTTAATTATATAAAGCACGCCAACGGTGCGATTGCGCAAGTGGCCATCGACGGCAATGATATCGGGGGTGTGATAAACACATATGCTCCGGAAAAAAGAGATGATTATTTACTCAATGCCAACCACGCAATGGGTCATATAGAACTTGGTATGGTGAAATTAAATGCTGGCGAACATACTGCCCGAATTACAATTACAGGTAAAGACGAGAAGGTCAAAGCAATGGAACTGATGATCGATTGTATTACGGTTAACCCAAAACCAAAGCAGTCCGATACGGCCGAAAACACAAAAGGCATGACAACCAAAGAGCGTTATCGTCTGAACAGGTTGACCATTATGACACTTTCGGGCACATCATGATATACTCGCGGATCTTGTCCATATCGCCTATTGCAACGGCTACCTTGTCGTCGGCAGCGCCATAGTACAGGTAAAGTTGGTTGGTTTCGGGCATGACCACGCCGCCGGTGACGAATGTGACATCACTGACATCACCGATGCGTTCATAGTCCTCGCGTGGGCCGAGTACCCATTCTTCACTCCGGCGCAGCACGCGCCACGGTTCATTCTTATCCAGCAACGCTAGGCCGGTTCGGTAGATCTGGCTGGCGGTGGTATGCCGTACGCCGTGATAGACGATTAGCCAACCCTCGGGTATTTCGATCGGCTGGCAGCCCAGACCAATGCGGGCGCCGTCCCAGTGGGCATAGCGGGTGCTGAGCAGGACACGGTGGTCGCCCCAGTGTTTCAAGTCCGGTGACATACTCATCCAGATATGTGCCTCGCCGCGAACGACGGGCCGATGGATCAGTGCGAATCGCCCGTTAAATCGGCGGGGGAACAGACAGGCGTCCTTGTCTTCCGGCGGGATCATGCCGCCCAACCGGGCAAAGGTCTTAAAATTGCGTGTGATCGCCAGCGATACAACCGGTCCGCCCATTCCGAACGACACATAGGTAATGCCGTATTGCTTTTGCTCTTCGAGCCAGACGATGCGGGGGTCTTCCAAGCCCCAGCGCTCCTCGTGACTTTGCTGGTCCGCTTCCATGGTCGGCTCCGAATCGATCTGCCAATCGGTCAGGCCATTTTTGCTGCGGGCCACACAAAAATGGCTGAAACCCCGCATATCTTCGACACGGTTGAGCAGCAGCACATCGCCATTGATATGAACGGCGCCGGGATTAAATACCGAATTAATCGGATAGGGCCAGTCTTTGGCGGTCAAAATGGGGTTGCCTTCAAAGCGGGTAAACAGTTCCGAGGCAAGTTTTGCTCGTTTCAGCGGGGTCATAATCATCTCTCTCGCATTATTGTCTTTTCGGCTCTTACTACTCATTTCGTTTAATTCGGCAATAATTGCTTCAAGATTTAACAAGTAATTACTCTTTTGGCGAAAAACAACCCTAAAAAATCGTTTTGTAAAAGATTTTACTTTCAAACCCCCTATTTCGAAGTATTTTTCTCTTTTCAAAAGCCCTTTAGTCGAGTTTACTTGGGAACAATGGTGGTTTGTACGCGTGTCACTATAGAAAATGGTTACTATTAAGCTGAGAGGAATACCATGAAAAACAGAACTTGCTTGATTCAATTATTTCTGGCAACGATATTTGCCATTACTGTACTGAATGCGTCCGCCGACACGCTTATTATCGAGTATGAAGATCAATCCTCCAGCGCCACAGTCCAACCGGCCCGAATGAACGGGCAGGCAGGTGTTGCGGTGGTCTTTACCGGAACCGACGACCTGCATTATTACGCCACCGCGACAGCGGCTCCGGCGCCGCATTTGAAATTGAAGATCTCCGCCAAAGCCGATGGGGCGACCTTTGGCCCGGCGGTGTATCCTGAGTACCAATACTTCAACGATCCGGCCAAGGGCAAGATCGAGGTCTATGTTGGCAATTTCAAAGTCTTTGTGCCGATCAAAGAAATCATTGCTTACGGTGTCGATGTCGAAAAAACGAACGCTGTTGTAACCATCGAGGGCATTGCCTGTACGAGCGAATTATGCCTGACCCCGTTTGCAAAAGAAGTAACCGGCGAACTGAACTTGGAAGCAATGGACAACTGGCCAGTGATTGATTTTAAGGCCGCACCTGCACAGGAAGCAACGGCTGACCAACCCAAACCGGCTGTGGCGGTCGATACCAAGGCGGCGGATGCGGGGCTTGTTAATTTGCTGTCGGGCTGGAGCGAAACCGGTGATTCAGAGGCGTCGGCTAACAAGAGTGTGCTATGGTTTTTCCTGCTGGCGCTTTTAGCGGGATTGTCGATCAACATTATGCCGTGTGTGCTGCCGGTGATTCCGCTGATCATTATGCGGTTGGTGGGGCAGGCCAAGGAGTCCGGCCCCCGACGGGTTGCACTCGGCTTTTCGTTCTGCGGTGGTATCGTTCTGTTCTTTGCCGCTTTCGCAGCGATCTCGGCGATTGTGAAACTATCCACCGGTACGGGTCTGGATATGAACAGCTTATACCGCAATTCAACCGCCGTCATTACACTGTTTTTGTTTATCCTGTTTTTCGCACTGGTGCTGATGGATGTGCTGGTGCTGGCACTGCCGTCATCGGTCGCCAACAAACAGGGCGGCGGATCGGGCTTTGCCGGTTCGATCGGTATGGGCTTTTTCGCGGGCATTTTGAGTACGCCGTGCAGCGGAGCGATTATCGGGGCGGTCTTGGTCTGGGCGCAGACACAACCGCTATCTGTTAGCAGCACCGCGCTGGTACTAATGGGCGTGGGGATGGCGGCACCCTATGCGCTGCTGATCTCGATTCCGAAGTTGCTAGATTATGTACCGAAACCCGGAACCTGGATGGAAATCTTCAAAAAGACCGGCGGCTTCCTGCTGATCCTGATCGCGGTTAAATTCACCTTAACGGCACTGGCCAAGGACCACCTGATCAATGTGCTGCTGTATGGTGTAATCTTCA
Source organism: Planctomycetota bacterium (assembly GCA_021157685.1). Lineage (GTDB taxonomy): Bacteria > Planctomycetota > Phycisphaerae > Sedimentisphaerales > Anaerohalosphaeraceae > 4572-13. The sequence continues at coordinate 8,144 of JAGGWF010000191.1, forward strand.
GCTTCTGTGTCTGGATGCTGGGAGCGTGGATCACATTTTCTACGCCTAAGGGCAAGAAGTGGACGGTGCGTGGTGTCGCAGTGATCATCGCTATGATGACCGGTTTCTGGCTGCTGCCCGCGCCGGGGTCTTCTCAAATCGACTGGCAAAAGTACGACCCGGCGACGGTGCAAAACGCACTGCAAAATGACCAGCCCGTGTTGCTGAAGTTTACCGCCGACTGGTGTACGAATTGCAAGATTGTTGACAAGAATGTTTATCAGGATGCCGCCACGACTGCACTGCTGGCACAAAAGGGATTTGTTACCATCAAGGCCGATACAACCCAGCAGAGTTTTCAGGCCACGGTCGATTACAAGGCCGTCTTCAAAGAACCGGGCAATGTCCCCAACACGATCCTGCTGAACCCGGACAAACAAATGATAACAAAAATCCGAGGTATCTTCACGCCGGAGGAACTGAAACAAATCATCAACGAACAGTTTTAGAGTTGGCAATACGAATGCCATAGTCCCGAAGGGGTAAGTGTGTTTGCAGCTTGAATTATCTTTGCTCAGCCGATACAATGCCCGCCATGGCAAAAGTGAAAAAGAAAATCAAGGTTGATCCGGCCGAGGCGAAGGCGCGGTTGCTGAAGATCATCCCCGTTCTGAAGAAGACTTATCCCGATGCGAAGATCGCGCTGAACTGGGACAATCCGTGGAACTTGTTGGTCGCGGTGATTTTGTCTGCTCAGTGTACCGATGTGCGGGTCAATATCATTACTAAAGACCTGTTCAAAAAGTATAAGACGCCACAGGACTATCTCGCGGTTGAACTCGAAGAACTCCAGCAGGATATTCGCTCAACCGGTTTTTTTCGCAACAAGGCCAAGAATATTCGCGGAGCGGCGAAAAAGGTTATCAATGACTTCGGCGGCAAGGTCCCCGGTACCATGGACGAACTGCTGACGCTGCCGGGCGCGGGGCGCAAGACCGCCAACTGTATCCTCGGCAATGCCTTCGGCATCGGCGGCATTACCTGCGACACTCATGTCATCCGCCTGTCGCGTCGGTTGGGTCTGTCGGAAAACGCCGACCCAGTCAAGCTGGAATTCGACCTGATGGAGATCGTCCCCAAACGCCGGTTCGGTGGCTGGACGATGTTCTCGCACTACATCATCTTTCACGGCCGCAACATCTGCAAGGCCCGTAAGCCAGATTGCGAAAACTGCCCGCTTGACAAATACTGCCCGGCGGCGAATGAGCCAAAACTTTGGTGAACTTTCACGCGAAAAATGCCGAAATAGCTTAGATAAGAATACAAGAACCCAAGAATACAAGGACTCAAGAATGTCAGATTTCAATGTAGCGACGGAAGAAACATGGCGAATATTCAGAATCATGGCCGAATTCGTGGAGGGCTTCGAGGAGCTGGCTACGGTTGGCCCGGCGGTATCCATCTTTGGCTCGGCCCGAACCGAGCCCGATGATCCGTATTATGAGCTGGCGGTCGAGACGGCCCGCCAAGTCGGCAAGGCCGGTTTCGCCGTCATTACCGGCGGCGGCGGTGGGATCATGGAAGCGGCCAACAAGGGTGCTGCCGAAGCGGGCGTTCAAAGTATTGGCCTGAACATCGAGCTGCCGCACGAACAAAAGCCCAATGAGTTCCAGAACCTCTCGCTGAGTTTTCGGTATTTCTTCTGCCGCAAGATGATGTTCCTCAAATACGCCCATGGTTTTGTCGTTATGCCCGGCGGCTTCGGCACGATGGACGAATTCTTCGAATCGCTCACGCTGATCCAAACGCTCCGGCAGGCGCATTTTCCGGTCATCTGCATGGACCACAAGTTTTGGGACGGCCTGATGGACTGGATCAAAGAGTCCCTGCTCAAACAGCACGGCTACATCTCACCGGAGGATCTGGATGTGTTCAGCGTCTGCGACGAACCGGAAGAAGCGGTCAAGATCATCACCGACTTCCACGCCAAAAACGGCCGCAGCGGAGTCCAACAACCCTGGGGCATCAAACA
>JAGGWF010000133.1 GCA_021157685.1 Planctomycetota bacterium
GCCGCATGTCCCTTCTGCGGCTGGGGCCAGTCTTTATCCGCATACACCCCTAAATCCGGCACCTCCATGCCCTTGACTCCCGCCTCATTATTCGCATGGGGTATCGTCAACGCCAGATACAGGAAAAACGGCGCGTTCTTACTGGCATCGATGAAGTTCAACGCCTTTTCAACAAACAAATCGTGTGAATACTCCACCCGCTTCGTTGCTACACCCCCTACTCCCTTGGCATAACCGGTTTTCATATGCTCCACAACATTATTGAGCCTGATCTTCGCCTCATTCTCCCACAAATACTCTGGATAGTAATTATGCGCATGCGCCTGATTAAGATACCCAAAGAAAGTATCAAAACCCTGTCGATTCGGAATCCCCGTCGTCCCCGGTTCACCCAGGCCCCACTTGCCAACCAACCCCGTCGCATAGCCTGCCTGTTTCAATTGTTCAGCAACAGTGACATCTTCCGACAAAAGCGGCATCCGTCGATTGCCGCGAATCCGTGCGTGACCCGTATGCAATCCCGTCATCAACACACATCGCGACGGCGCACAGACCGTACTGCCCGCATAATGTTGACTGAATCGCATCCCCTCAGCCGCCATGCGATCAAGATTAGGCGTCTGAATCGCGCGCTGCCCGTAACAGCCCAAATCGCCATACCCCAGATCGTCAGCCAAAATATAAATAATATTTGGCTTTTTATTATTTGAACCGCCGATCCATTGGCTTGTGCATCCGCCGAACACCGAAGCCGCTGTTGCAACACTGACAGTTTTTAAAAATGCTCGCCGTGAAAATTCCATAAGCTACCCTTTGTCTATTCAGCTTTAACCTTGTTATTTTTTCCGGCACGGTAACGTAGGTAACTCTCGATAAATGCCTCAATATCACCGTCCAGCACGGATTGAACATTCCCCATCTGATGATCCGTGCGATGGTCCTTAATCATCTGATACGGTTGCAGAACATAGCTGCGAATCTGGTTGCCCCAGGCGATCTCCCCCTTATTACTGTACAACTTCGCCAGCTCCGCATCGCGTTTTTGTTGCTCGAGCATATACAGCCGACCCTTGAGCATTCTCATCGCCTCGGCCTTGTTCTTGTGCTGGCTGCGGTCGTTCTGACACTGCACAACGATATTCGTCGGCAGGTGAGTGATCCGCACCGCCGAACTGGTTTTATTCACATGCTGGCCGCCGGCCCCGCTGGCTCGATAGAAATCCATCCGCAGATCCTTCTCATCGATCTCCACATCGATATCATCACCAAAGTCCGGCATCACATCCACCGCCGCAAAGCTGGTATGCCGCCTACCCTGTGAATCAAACGGGCTGATCCGCACCAGCCGATGCACACCCGTTTCGCAAGACAACTTTCCAAACGCGAACAACCCCTCCACCCGTAGCGTAATCGAGCGAACACCCGCCTCCTCGCCCGGCGTCAGGTCCATCTCCTTATAGCTGAATTTGTTATCTTCGAAATAGCGTGTGTACATCCGAAGCAGCATATTCGCCCAGTCACAGCTTTCGGTACCGCCCGCTCCGGCGTGAATACTAAAAAAACACGGCCGCATATCATCCGGCCCACTGAGCATTCCGGCCACCTCAATCGTATCGCATTGTTTAGCAAGCTGCTTCAAATCCGTCTGAATCAATTCCAGCGTTTCAACATCGTCTTCCGCCGCCGCCATCTCCAGAAGTTCGCCTGTGTCCCGAATCGACTTTTCGGCTTCCTGGACGGGGGTAATCATGCTCTTAACGGCGCTCAGCTTTGAAACAACGCCCTTAGCCGCACCGGGAGTGTCCCAAAAGTTCGGCTGGGCCATTTGTTGCTCGAGGTTGTCACGAAGGGCTATTTTGGAAGGTAAGTCAAAGCCACTCCCGGACTTGTTGGATCCGGGCCTCTAACTGCTGTACCGTCGCTCTAAGTTCTGCTAATTCCATATCTTTTATATCCCGTGAACAATGCGTTTATTGTTCAAATACTAAAGGGATACTTATATCGTAAAAGTCCAAAATTTGCAAGCATTTCCACAAATTCGCCACAAAAAGCTCTCCTCCTGCCAAAAGGCAAAAGCTCCTCCCCTGCAAAAGGGGGAGATGGCCGTACTTGTCCCGCCATAGCCTTTGGCTGACGGGCGTGTTGCCCAAATAACCCACACTATTTTGAGGCCAATTTTTCACTCATATTGGTACAATAAGGTCTCTAATCGATTTCATACAAAAAGGTCTTTACAATGATGGGCAAACCGAACCGGAAAAATGCGTGCGGGACCAGCAAACATTCAACAAGGCTCTAATTGCCGTAGCAACCGAGGCGACACCCGGTCGGGGTAAGGCGATTGGTCGAATCAGGTTGCGTCACATCCCCGACACCACTAGGACGACATTGCACGGATTTATCGGCCAAGTGATTGAGCCAGGCAGCATCGTGGTCACTGATGGTCTACAGAGAATACCTGCTCAAGGTGTTACAATTTAAATGCGATGGCCCTGGGGAGGGAGCAAGGACAGAAGAATATTGGAAAATAGATATTATCCGGCGCGGTATTCCCACGCTTCATAGAGTACGGCCAGCTTTTGCTTTTCGTCATCGAAGTCAGCTTGGAGCTGGGTCAACCGTTCGTGGTTCTGATAGACCGCTTCGTCACCGAAGCTGTGCTCCATCTGCTCGAGGGTCAATTCCTGAGTATGGATCATCTCCTCGATCTGCTCGGTGGAGTACTTGTTAAACGGCCGCAGATGGTCGGGCGCTTTGTTTTTCGTCGTTTGCGAATCGCCCTGCTCTCGGTTCTTTCGGCTTTCGGCGATCTTTTGCTTTTCGGCCTCGGCGCGGTTGGCCTGAATCTTCAGGACATAGGTGCTGAAAACCCCGTCGGTATCGGTCCGAGCCATCGGGATGGTATCGACCGAACCGAACCGCTGTTTGCCTTCGCCATCGGCGCCGATAATGAGCAAACGGTCCATTACTCGGTCGAGGAAATAGCGGTCGTGGCTAACAGCGATGACCGTGCCGTTGTAGTCAACGAGCGCGACTTCGAGTGTCTCACGGCTGGCAATATCCAAATGGTTGGTCGGCTCGTCAAGAAGCAATACATCCGGCTCGGACAAAACAAGTTTGCACAGCATCAGCCGGTTTTGCTGGCCGCCGCTGAGATCGCTAACGGTCTTAAAGACATCGTCGCCGCTAAACAGAAACGCGCCTAGCTTGCCGCGAATAACCTCCGGCGACAAATCAACCCGAACTGTTCGGGCCTCTTCAAGAACCGTATTGTCGGGATTCAATGTCATGGCCTGCTGGTCAAGGTAGCCGATTTTCAAACTCACACCCAGCCGGATCATTCCGGCATCGGGGGTCAGTTGGTTCATCGCCAGCCGCAGCAGCGTAGTCTTGCCGGTACCGTTCGGGCCGGTAATGCCCAGCCGCTCACCAGAGTTAACATCGAAAGACAGATTATCAAACAGGACAAGTTCACCGAACGCTTTTTTAAGGTTCTCTACACGCAAAACCAGATCGCTTTTAGCGTTGGTATCGGCAAAACTGAAATGGATGCTCTTTTGAGCAGCGCCCTTTTCAAGATAATCAGGGTTTTCCTTGAGCAGGCGTTCGAGGCGGGTCTTTCGGCCCATGGCGGTTTTTCGCATGCCCTCCTTATTTTTGTTGCGGGCGATAAAGTCCAGCGTCTTATTGACGGTCTCAACGCGTTTTTCGTGCTGGCGCTGTTCGGTCAGACCGACGGTTTCCCGGGTCTCAAGGTATTGACTGTAGTTCCCTTTCCAGACACGGGCAGCGCGGTTTTTCAGCTCGACGATCTTTTCAGCAACCCTGTCCAAGAGGTAGCGGTCGTGACTGATGAGGATAACCGAGCCGTTGTAACCCCGCAAAAACGATTCCAGCCATCCGGTGGCCTGCAGGTCCAGGTGATTGGTCGGCTCATCCAGAAGCAGCAGGTTGGTTTCCATGACGAGTACCTTTGCCAGCCCCAGCCGCGATAGCTGCCCCCCACTGAGGGTTGAGGTTGTTGAATCGTAATGTTCGCTGCCAATGCCCAGTCCGGCGAGGATGCTTTTGATCCGCGCCTCGCAGGCATAGCCGCCAGCGGTCTCGAACTGGTGGCAAAGCCGGTCATACCCATTCATTGCATCGGTAAGCTCTTGCCCTGAAAGATCTCCCATTTTCACCGCAAACAATTCAATTCGACGATTCAACGAAAGTATATCCGAAAGCCCCTCATGCATTTCCTCGATGACAGTGCGATTGCCCTCAAATATGGGTTCCTGCGGCAGGTAACCGATTTGGGCGTCTTTGGCACAGATGATCCTTCCTGTATCCGGCTGTTCATCGCCAAGAATCAGCTTAAAAAGCGTGGTCTTGCCGGAACCGTTTGGGCCGATGAGGCCGACTTTCTGGCCAGGATAGAAATTCAGCCCCAACCGGTTAAAAACCACCTCCGGCCCGAACGACTTATGAACATCCTGAAAAACCACCAGTGACATATAGTATTCCCTGTGAAAAACCGCGTTTGTTAAGGCGAACCACTCTTATTGAGCAGGGGATTGTATCACAACTGAGGGTGCCTGTTCAAATAAAACTTGGAAATCATTGCGGTCAGCAATTCCGCAACTTAAACTTTTTGTGTCTGTAAGTCCTTACAGGTAAGCATTTTCGCATTGATTTCCACAAAAACCAAATTCGCATTCGTTTTTTCTTGACTTTTCGTGCTCTTGCTGATATAA